>JALYNE010000087.1 GCA_030773375.1 Pseudomonadota bacterium | reverse complement strand
CTTCCAGAAGGCCGTGGCGCCGGAGGCTCTCGCAAAGCAAGGTCTCGATCAGCTGCTCTTGAGTCCAGCCGGCAAGCTGGGCCGAGCGGCCATAGACCTTCTGCGACCAGAGGTTCGCGTTCAGATTGACCTCGAGGAACTGGACCTCGCCGCCATCCCGGTCCAGCCGGAACTCGTAGCGGCCGTAATCGAAGGGCCTGAACTCTTTCAGGATTTCACGCGTCAGCTGTTCGATGCGCGGATACCATGGATCGTCGCGCCCGAACGGCACCAGTTCGTATTTATGGGCGCGTTCGACTAGGTCGCGCTTTTCGTAGTAGGTCCTGAGATGCGTCGGATCGGCCTGTTCGAACATCAGCATCGGCAGGATCACGGGCTCGCCCTCAATGGTGATAACCGGCACCTCGACATCACTGCCGTTGAGAAACGGCTCGACGATGGCGTCGTGGCCTTCGGAATGGATGCTGGCGACTGCTCGTTCGACGCCCGCCCAGTCATAAGCGTCCTGCACGCCCCACGAGGCGGAGGAGGCATTGGGCTTGATCACCAGCCTTGCGCCCGCCGGGCAGCGTTCCTGCTCGATGGGCGCGCCGCGCCGGTAAATCGCCCAGGGCGCGGTCGGGATCCCGCGCGCTGCCGCACAGAGCTTCGTCAGGTGCTTGTCGTCGGCCAATCCGCGAAGGATCGGGCTGGCGCCAAGAAACGGAATGCCGTGCCGCGTGCACAAAAGCGGCAGCAGCATCTCGCTGTTGAGAAAGCCGCCGCGATTGAGGAGCGGGAACACGAAGTCGACATCCGGCTTGTCGAACAACGCCTCATAACGGTTCTCGAGGCTGAGATTGAGGCCGAGCCCCTTCAATATCTCGCGAACCTCGACATGATAAAGCGCATGATTGCCGTCTTCCGGGTGAAGTCCCCCTTCCCACTTGGCATGCTTTGCAATGAACATGATGCGGAGGCGCTGCTTGGCTTCCTCGGGGATGGTGAGCGGGCATATCTGGTCGTTCACGAGGAAGTTTGCCTTTCAGCCGGAAAGAAAGCACGTGGCGGCGTGCGTCATAGTGCGGGCCTGGCCCTGCGCCAAGCTCAAGGGGGGAAGATGAACCGGGACAGTGTCGCGACAAGGTTGATGACCAGCGGCGGCGACGGGCGCATTGTGCTGAGACCGGAGACGGGGCTCAACCGCTACCTTTCCGCGCCGCGGCCGAGCCCGGTACTCGCTTACGCCTCCTCCACGGCCAATGACATTTCGATAGCGGCCTTTGCGCACGTCGAGCAGAAGCTTCGAAAGATCGCCCCTCAGGGCAAACTTTCGCCCGTTGATTATGCCGGCTGCCTCGATGATCTGCGGGACCGGATCCGCCGGGCCTATGACGTCCCGCAAGACGTCGCCATTTTGTTCGCCCCGTCGGGCACGGACCTCGAATATGTTGGCCTCGCCTGCACCGCCGGTTTGGCCGGAGGCGGCACCCACAACGTGCTCCTCGGTGCCGAGGAAGTCGGCAGCGGCTGCATCCATTCCGCTTACGGCCGATATTTCGCCGAAAGTACCGCGCTCGGCATCGCAACCGTGCCAGGAAGCCCTGTCCCTGGCCTCGGCGAGACGCATGTCGAGATGATCGACATTCCGGTGCGCGACCCCACCGGCCGCGCCCGCCCTTCGGCAGAAATCACGAGCGCGATCCGAACCGCCATCGCCCATGCCGGGTCGGCGGATCGCCATCCTCTGGTGCACGTGGTTCACGGTTCCAAGACGGGGCTGATCGTGCCGACCACCGAGGATCTCGATGAGCTGCGCAGCGAGGCCGGAGACGGTGTCACGTTGGTCGTGGACGCTTGCCAAGCGCGGATCACCTCCCCGGCCATCAACGACTATCTGAGGCGCGGGGCCATCGTCTTCCTCACCGGATCCAAGTTCATGGGGGGCCCGCCGTTCAGCGGCATGGCGCTCATCCCCAACAATCTTGCTGAGCGGGCACGGGCGTTGCCGGAGGGGTTCGCGACGATCTTCCGGCGGGCCGAGTGGCCGGCTGGCTGGCCGGGCGCCGAACGGCTGGCCGACAGTGCCAATCTTGGCCTCCTCCTGAGGCTCGAAGCCTCGGTCTTCGAGCTCGAGCGCTTCCAGAAGCTTGGCCCGGACGAGGTGTCGCGCGTCATCCTCGCCTTTCATCAGGCGGTGCGGAGCGAAATCATCGTTGAGACCGCCGCGCGCCGGGTGGCGCCCTACCCACCCGGTGAGAAGGAAACTGCCGACAATCACCCGATCGAAATGCGCACCCTCTCGACGCTCGACCTATCTGCTCTGGGCGGCAGCGCCACGTTCGAGGACGCGCAGAGGTGGCACCAGGAACTGCTCGGCCATGGCATTCGCCTGGGCCAGCCGGTCAAGTGCGTGAAACTTGCGGACGGCCGCTGGGGCGCGACGCTCAGGATAGGGCTTTCCATGCCGATGATCGTCGAGCGGGCCGGACTTGGCGACCAGGAACTGGCTGCCTCTTTCAGGCACGACATGGGCCGCGTAGGCGAGGCGCTTGAGATGTGTGCCGGCGGAGGTCCATCAGGAAGGACGCGCCAGACCAACTCCTTATGAGTTTGTTCGAACCAGAGGCGTGGCATGAGGTCTCCAGCCGACGCCACTGCACAACATGGGAACTCAACGGGCGTGGCTCTGGCGCCCGCACCTCTGGGGCAGGTGGGCTGGTGACGCGCACGACAATGTTGACTGCGCACGGCGAACGGCCGGTCCTCACTCCGGTGCATCAGAACCGGTGCCAAGGCGGGCGAAGGCTGCGGGTGCTGGGGAGATGTTCGGCGAATGGGCGAGTCCTTCAGAAGAGTGCCTCACCAGCGATCAGCTAAACTTCTCCTCGATACCGGCTTGTTTCAACACGGCGTTGGCCACGGCACGCGACATGATCTTTCCGTCGACCACTATTGGACGTCGCGCGTTGGGGCACAGCCAAATTTCGTGATCGCCCTTGCCTTTCCTAAGGAAGCGGCAGCCATGTTCAAGCAGCCGCTGCTTCAGCAGCTTTGTATAGCCCTGGACCACCGAAGTCAGGCCGCGACATTGAATTCACGTTCATGATGCGCGACGATACGGATCCTGTGGGGTCCGATCAGTCGGCGCTTGTCCGAAATATCCTGCTCATGAATATCGAGAAGGTCCGGCAGCATTGCGCCGGCTTTCGCAGCCAAAGCCTCCAACGTTTCTGCATCGGCATTCAATCCGGGCAGATCGCTCTCAGAAACCCACCAGACCTTCGCCTCGGGATCATAGTCGGCCCGGATAGTCCAAAGCGCCATAGTCTTTCCCCTAAAGCGACCCTACCGACTTTGCCCCGAAGCAGGCGGATCTGCAATGGGCAGAGCCGCCCCGCGCAAAGCAATGGCAGCCGTTCCCTATGCGACGACTGCTACAGAGCGAACCTCACGCTCGAACAGCCTTGGCACCTTAGTAAACCCGCGCCTTGGGCTTGATATACTGGATTTCGTCGGTGAGCGTGTAATCGTGCACCGGGCGGTAGTCGATCTTCACCGCGCCGTCGGTAAACCAGGCGATGGTGTGCTTCATCCAGTTGGCGTCGTCGCGATTGGGGAAGTCCTCGTGCATATGGGCGCCGCGGCTTTCCTTCCGATTGGCGGCCGAGTGCATCGTCACCACCGCCTGGGGCAGCATGTTGTCCAGCTCGAGCGTTTCGATAAGGTCGGTGTTCCAGATCAGGCTTCGGTCGGTCACCTTTACGTCGGCCATCCGGGCCTGGACCTCGTTGATCTTGGTCACGCCCGTTCGGAGCGTGGCCTCCGTGCGGAAGACGGCGCAGTCAGCCTGCATGGTCCGCTGCATCGCGGCGCGGATCTGGGAGGTCGGCGTGCCGCCATTGGCATGTCGGAAACGGTCGAGCCGGGTCAGCGCCATTTCTTCCGAGCCGCGCGGAAGCGGCTGCTGAGCGGCGCCCTTCTTCAGGATCTCGCCGACACGGTGGCCGATCGCACGCCCGAAGACGACGAGGTCAATGAGGCTGTTGGACCCCAGGCGATTGGCCCCGTGGATGGACACGCAGGACGCTTCCCCGACCGCAAACAGCCCGGGGACGACGCTGTCGGGATTGCCGTCGCGAAGGGTCACGACTTCGCCATGATAGTTGGTCGGGATGCCGCCCATGTTGTAGTGAACCGTCGGAACAACCGGAATCGGCTGGCGGGTGAGGTCGACACCGGCAAAAACCTTGGCCGTTTCGGTGATCCCCGGCAGGCGCTCGGCGAGGATCTTCGGATCGATGTGATCGAGGTGCAGGTAAATGTGATCCTTGTCCCGCCCGACGCCGCGTCCTTCCCTGATTTCCATCGCCATCGCGCGCGCGACGACGTCACGAGAAGCGAGGTCCTTGGCGGACGGTGCATAGCGCTCCATGAAGCGCTCGCCCTCGGAATTGGTGAGGTATCCGCCCTCGCCGCGTGCGCCTTCGGTGATGAGCACGCCGGCACCGTAAATGCCGGTCGGGTGAAATTGGACGAATTCCATGTCCTGGAGCGGAAGGCCGGCGCGGAGCACCATGCCGTTGCCGTCACCGGTGACGGTGTGGGCTGCGGTCGCAGAGAAATAAGCACGCCCATAGCCTCCGGTGGCCAGAACAACCGCCTGCGCACGAAAGCGGTGAATGGTCCCCGCTTCCATGTTGAGCGCGATGAGGCCCCGGCACTCGCCGCTCTCCATGATGAGATCGATGGCGAAATATTCGATGAAGAAGTCGGCGTCGTGCTTCAGGCTCTGCTGGTACAAAGCGTGGAGCATGGCGTGGCCCGTCCGGTCCGCGGCAGCGCAAGTGCGCTGCGCAGGCGGGCCTTCGCCCATATTCTGCATCATGCCGCCGAACGCCCGCTGGTAAATTCGGCCGTCATTGGTGCGGCTGAAGGGCAGCCCGAAATGCTCAAGTTCGTAGACCGCTGCCGGAGCCTCCCGGCAGAGATACTCGATCGCATCCTGATCGCCGAGCCAGTCGGAGCCTTTCACCGTGTCGTACATGTGCCAGGTCCAGTGATCCGGCCCCATGTTGCCGAGCGAGGCGGCGATGCCGCCTTGCGCAGCGACGGTGTGACTGCGGGTCGGGAAGACCTTGGTGACGCAAGCGGTCTTGAGCCCTGCCTCGGCTGCGCCCATTGTCGCGCGAAGCCCGGCGCCGCCGGCTCCGACGACAACCACGTCGTAGATGTGATCAACGATCTGGTAGGCAGCCGCCATCAGCTATTCCCTCCGCCCAAGGCGATCTTGAGCACCGAGAAGAAAGCGAGCGCGCCCCCGCCAATCGCAAAAAAATTAAGCAAAGTGATCGCGAACAGCTTCAGGCCTTCCTCATCCACATAATCTTCGATGATGACTTGGAGGCCGAGCTTCAGATGCCAGAAGTTCGATACGATCAGGAGCAGCATCGGGACCGCAGTGATCGGCGAGGCGAGCCACCGGGTGACGCTGTCATGATCGAGATCGGGCAATCGCAGCAGCGAAACCAGGAACCAGATGAACAGCACGAGGGTCGAGACCGACGTCAGCCGCTCCTGCCACCAGTGATGCGCGCCCGATTTGGCGGAGCCGAGGCCGCGAACGCGGCCGATCGGAGTTCCCTCTGCCATTATCTTACTCCCAACATGTAGATCCAGAGGAGCGCGGTCAGGACGAGCGAGCCCACCATGGTCATGTTGGCCCAGAACTTGTTCGTCGAGAGCTCGTAGCCCGCGCCGATGTCGAGCACGAGGTGGCGAATGCCCGAAAGCGTGTGCTGGAACAAAGCCCAGCTAAGGCCGATGCCGATCACGACCCCGTACCACTCGTCGGCAGCGTCGGTGAAGCTGGCATAAGGCTCAGGGCCGGTTGCGGCCGCCGCAAGCCACCAGACGAGCGCGATCGTGCCAACGGTCGCAAGGGCGCCGCCCGTGACGCGGTGAAGGATCGAGACGAGCATGTGCGGCCCCCAGCGCCAGACCGTCAAATGGGGCGACATCGGGCGCGAAGGATTGCGGTGCATTCTGGGTGTCCCTTTTTGTGCGGCGCTTTTAGGACAACGCCCGCCTTTTGCAACGGCTGCGGCAGCGCTTGGCTAACGCGATCTTAACCAGCTTTCTCCTATTCGGTCGGGGAAGCGGGGGAGCGGAAAGCAAAAGATGGACAAGGATCAGACCAGCGTCATCAACATCGCCGATCGTCTGGAACTCTTCGATCCGGAAGGAACGCTGCCGGCCGAGTGCCGCGAAATTTGGTCGGTGCTCGAACCCGACGCGCTCAGCATCGCAAAGGCTTTCTGGCGCCGCTATTTCGCTTGTCCCGACGTCCCCCAAAAACTCGATGAAGATCGGCTCGAGCCGCTGGCCGAGCGGATCATGCCCTACATCCGGCGGCGGTACCGGGACGTCGCGGACCAGAAATGGTGCGACATGGCGCGCGATTACGTTGCCGACGCGACGCAAGCCGATGTGTCCATCACAACCCTCTTAGCCGGCATCACTGCCTCGTCTCTGGAAGGGCAGGAGCTACTCACTCGATCGATCGGCGGCGACCCCGAGCGCCTGATGAGGTTGACGAAGGCCTGGATGAAAGTGACTTTGCTCCAGATCGACATCTACAGCTCGCACTACAATCTGCTCCGGGCGGAAGCCGAGCGCGACCGGCGGCGACGCCGGGCCTCCGAGTTCAACGGCGAGATCATGCGCGTCGTGGAGAAATCCGCGGCGGACAGCCGCTCGCTTCGCGGCCAGGCGGCCGAAGCCTCTTCGGCGGCGCGCGGAATGCTCGGCAAGACTTCCGAAGTGGCCGCCGCTGCCGAGCAGTCGGCGATCGCGATGCGCGAAGCGGCACAAACCGCGGCCGGACTCATCATGGCGATCGACGACGCGCGGAGCGAAGTCGAGGTCGCGGCCGGCGTCGCCACTCGCGCCGGCGGCCAGGCCTGCGAGGCGGTGAGCGTCAGCCAGGCGCTGTGCGGTCACGTCGAGGCGATCGAATCGATCCTCGGTCTGATCCGGGAAATCGCCGGCCAGACCAACCTTCTTGCTCTCAACGCCACCATCGAAGCTGCGCGTGCGGGCGATGCCGGGCGCGGCTTTGCGGTCGTCGCGCAGGAAGTGAAGTCGCTCGCGAGCCAGACCGCTCGTGCGACCGACGACATCACCGCCAAAATCTCTGCCATCCAGCAGGCGACCAAGCAGACGCTCGCGGCGAACGACTCCATCCAACGGACCGTGGAAGAGGTGCAAAGTTCGGCCGACCGGATTCGCCGCGCAATGGAAACCCAGGCGCAGACCGTGACCATGATCACCGCCGCCGTGGACGAGACTGCGCTCGCCGCTGACTCCATGTCCTCGACGATCGCTGCCATTCGTGCCGACACCCAGACGGTTGCGAGCGAAATTGACGAAGTCGAGAAGAATTTCGCCGGCGTCGACGAGCAGATGACGCGGTTCCAGCGCACCGCGACTCAATTCGTCCACAGCTTCGCGGGCTGATCCCCCTTCCCTTGGCCGGGCGGCGCCCCTATCGGGCCGGCATGGCACGGGAACAGCTCAACATCCTCGTCACCGGCACCAGCCGAGGCATCGGCCGCTCCATCATCGCTGCGCTCAACGGCCACAAGCTGGTCGGCCATTCCAGCCGCGGCGGGAACGGCGAAGTTGCGGGCGATCTCTCCAAAGCTGGCGCTGCGGAGCGGCTCTGGACGGAAGCGCTCAACCGACTGGGCGGCAGAATCGACGTCCTCGTGAACAACGCGGGCATCTTCGAAGCCGCACCCGTCGACCTGCCGCACGACGAGTGGGTCTCGGCATGGGAGCGGACGATGCAGATCAACCTCACCGCGGCGGCCGAGCTCTGCCGGCTTGCCGTCACTCACTTCCGTTCAAAGGGCGGCGGCCGGATCGTCAACGTCTCGAGCCGGGCGGCCTATCGCGGCGATTCGCCCCAGCATTGGCATTATGCCGCGTCCAAAGCAGGCATGATCGGCATGACCAAATCGATCGCCCGCGGCTTTGCCGGCGAGAACATCCTCACCTTCGCGGTGTGCCCCGGCTTCACCATGACCGGAATGGCCGAAGATTATCTCAGCAGCCGCGGTGGCGAGAAGCTCCTCGCCGACATTCCCCTCGGCCGAGTGGCGAGCACGGAGGAAGTCGCCGAGACGGTCCGCTGGCTCGCCGTCGATGCGCCGCCGTCCGCGACGGGTGCGGTGATCGACGTGAACGGCGCGAGTTACGTCCGGTGATCAGCCGATGACCTGGAAGGTGACGCTTCCGTGCACGCGCGCGGAAGCGGATGCGCTCCAGGGCGACGTCGCGCCCTTTGCCGCGCTCGGAACTCCGCCCGTTCTGATGACGAGCGAAGCGGATCACGCGAGACCCGACGAATGGCGGCTCGACGCCTATTTCGAGGAAGAGCCGGACGCCGCGACGCTCGCCCTCCTGAAGGCGACGGTCCCCAGTGGCGCCGATGCCGAGCCGCTGATCGAGCGGCTGGAGGAGGAGGATTGGGTCACGCTCAGCCAGCAAGGGCTCGAGCCGATCCGCGCCGGCCGGTTCTTCGTCCACACGCCGCGCCATCGGCACGGAGCGCCTGGAGACGCCGTCGCGCTTGAGATCGACGCCGGCCGCGCCTTCGGAACCGGGCACCACGAAACCACGACCGGCTGCCTCTTGGCGCTCGACCGGCTGAAGGAAAGCGGCGTCCGCTTCACCAACATCCTCGATCTCGGCACGGGCACCGGGCTGCTCGCTTTTGCGGCGCTGAAGCTTTGGCCCACGGCGCGCATCGCTGCCTCCGACATCGACCCGATCTCGATCGAAGTCACTGCCGAGAATGCCGCCCTCAACGCGATCCCTGTCGGCCGCGGACACGGCCTGGTCGAACTCGCCGTCGCCGCAGGGCTCGATCATCCGAGGCTCCGCGCGCGTGCGCGTTACGACCTCGTGATCGCCAACATCCTGGCCGGCCCGCTGATCGAGCTGGCACCTTCAGTGGGCGCAGCGCTCGAAGCGGGCGGGCGCCTGATCCTTGCTGGGCTCCTCGACACTCAAGCCGAAAGCGTCGCCGCTGCCTACCGGCGGCAGGGGCTGATGACGAGCTTCAACATCGTCCGCGGCGACTGGCCGACGCTGGTCATGCGCAAGCGCCGCTCGCTCGGCTGGCGCTAGAGTGCTTGTCAGTCAGTGGAATCACCTGACGGCTCGGAAAGCACGGCAAACAAAGGAAACTGGACCCGTTCCCGGTTCAATCCAACCGGGAACGAGTCCAGCTATCGAACAGACAATTTATTTCCGCCGGCGCGCGAGGATCCTCACCGCCAGTTCGTCCGGACGAGGATTGAGGAATTCGAGCCTGATCCGGCCGTCAGCCATTTCCTCCACGGTGCATGGCATAGTGCTGCCGGAGAGCATCCAGCCGGCCGGCAGAACGACCGCGTTCGCCGGCCGGCCAAGACTCCTCTCCCAAAGCAGGTTCCCATCGGTAAGCAGCCGGTACCGAGCGGCATCAGTGTAAGTCTCGGCGATCCGTAGGCGGACGGTCTCGCCGGCAGCGGGCGCTCTAAAATGGAACACAACCGCCTCCGCGTCGGGACCGGCAACGGCCGCCTCAGGCGCAGCTTCCAGTACCGCGCGGCCCCGCACTATTTCCCACGTCAGGCTTTCGCCCGTGTCCAGGTTTTTCGCGGACGGGTTGGAAACTGTGCTGCCGGGCCTCACGACATTGACGTAAGTCGACGTTCCCGGCCGTGTTTCGGTGTAATCATGGGTGAGCGCAAAGCTGTGCGTCTCGGGTTCGTTCAGATAGTAGACGATCTCGCGGCTCTGCCGCGCCCGCTCGGCTTCGGTCGAGGTGCCGCCAAGGCCCATGTTCGGTGCAGGACGTGCCTTTATTCGCAAGGGTGCGGGCGCGGGCGTCACGTTCCAAAAGCTGATCAAAAGGCGGCCGTCTTCTTCCTGAAGGACCTGGGCGGGATAGTTGGAAGCCACCAGTTCATAGCCGAGCGGCAGCAGGACGGAATTGCGCTTCACGCCCAATGATCGGTCGAACACGACCGTGTCACCCTCTACGAAGTAGCTTTTAGGGTCCGCGTAGGTCTTGTCGATGAGCAAGCGGGCCTCGCCGCCTCCGGCCGGGACGGGGCGCGCCAGCTTCACGCGAATGAACTGCATGCCGGGATCGGCTCGACGCACGCCGCCAGCCCGAGCCACGGCCGCGTCAACCACGTCCCACGGGAGAGCCTTTCCGGTCGCCCGGTCCGTTACCCGCTCATCGGTTGCGATGCTGCCGGCGCGGATCGGGTTAAAATAAACGGTTGCGCCTGGCGTGGTCGCGGTCACCTCATAGAGGATGCGGAATTTGCCCGAACCGGGCGCAAGGAGCTCGTAACGGGTGTAGCCGTCGGCCTCGGTCTGCTGTGGTC
>JALYNE010000086.1 GCA_030773375.1 Pseudomonadota bacterium | reverse complement strand
CCCTTGCGAAGCTTTGGCGGTACAGCTCCTTGTTGCGCGCCACCTCGACAATCGTCTCGGTCGAAAGCGCGTTGACGACGCTGATCCCGACGCCATGGAGGCCGCCGCTGGTGGCATAGGCTTTGTCGGAGAATTTGCCGCCGGAGTGGAGCATCGTGAGGATAACCTCGAGCGCCGACTTTCCAGGATATTTGGGGTGATGGTCGATCGGGATTCCGCGCCCATTGTCGGTAACCGTCAGCCGGTTTCCGGACTCCAGCTCCACTTCGATCCGGCTCGCAAACCCGGCAACCGCCTCGTCCATGCTGTTGTCGAGCACTTCGGCCGCGAGGTGGTGGAGCGCGCGTTCGTCCGTGCCGCCAACATACATTCCCGGGCGGCGGCGGACAGGCTCGAGCCCCTCGAGCACTTCGATGTGCGAGGCGTCGTAATCGTTGGAAAGTGCGGCGTTGGACGCGAACAAGTCTGACATGGATCAGCTATAGGGCCGCACGACTCCCGACGCCAGCGAGACGCGACGCCGCGCTTAGAGAAAGTTAACCATAGCCGCGCGACAAGGCGCAATGTTCCAGAGCGCGATCGCCGCCGATCCCCGGCTTCTTCATGCGGAGCCTCCGCTCGAGCTGTCGGTGGTGATTCCGACCTTCAACGAAGCAGCGAACGTAGCAAAGCTTCTCGGCCTCCTCGATGCGGCGCTGGCGGGGGTCGTCTGGGAAGCCATCTTCGTTGACGACGATTCAGCGGACGGCACGGCGGATCTAATTCGCGCGATCGGGCGACGGAACAGCCGGGTGCGCGTGCTGCAGCGCATCGGCCGCCGCGGCCTTTCCTCCGCCGTCGTCGAGGGGATGATGGCAAGCTGCGCGCCGGTGCTTGCCGTCATCGATGCCGACCTGCAGCACGACGAGGCCATTCTTCCGCAACTTCTCGAAGCGGTTCGAAACGGTGCCGATGTTGCGGTGGGGTCGCGCTACACCGGCGATGGCGGGGTAGGGGAGTGGGACAGGCAGCGGCACGCGGCGAGCCGCAGCGGGACTTGGCTAGCCCAGCGCATCCTCAACACCCCGCTCAGCGATCCGATGAGTGGCTTCTTCGTGCTTTCACGCCAGGTGTTGAACGCCGCCCTTCCGCGCCTCTCCGGGGGTGGATTCAAGATCCTCCTCGATATCCTTACCTCAGTGCCGGGTCCGCTGAATGTGGTGGAGCTTCCTTACACGTTCCGCACCCGCGCCGCCGGCGAGAGCAAGCTCGACCTGATGGTGACGGCGGAATATCTGAAGCTGCTTGCCGACAAGGCGTTCGGCCAGATCGTGCCCATTCGCCTGATCCTGTTCCTCATGGTCGGCGGCCTCGGTGTTGCTGTGCACTTGTCGATCCTGGCCGGCCTGCTGCTCGCCGGGTTGGTGTTTGCAAGCGCTCAGGCAGGGGCCGTTTGGGCCGCCATGACGTTCAACTTCACGCTGAACAACCTCTTCACCTATAGCGATAGGCGCCTGAGCGGCGGGCGGTTCTTCACCGGCCTCATCAGCTTCTACGCGGTGTGCCTGATCGGGGCGGCGGCGAATGTCGGGGTCGGAAGCTACATTTATGGGGCTCAGCAGAGCTGGTGGCTGGCAGGTGTTGCCGGCGCGATGATCGGTGCGGTGTGGAACTTCGCCGCATCCTCAGCGCTCACCTGGCGGCGCTGAGCTTTGGCAACTCAACTCCGCATGAAGCCGCTCCGGGCACGGCTCCTCCTGGCGTTTCTCGCTGCGCTTGTCGCTTATGGTGCCTCGGCGAGCTTCGCGTCTCCGGGCTCCGGCGAGCTTGCGGTGGTCGATCGCACCGACACCGATCTTGCATTGTACAAGGCCGTCGCGAGCCGCGTCGGCGCCGGCGAAAGTTATTACGAAGCAGCAGTGTCCGAACATCGCCGGCGCGGCTATCCGCTGCATCCTGCGGTGACCCTGCGGCTGCCGACGCTCGCCTGGATCATCGCTGCCACAGGGGAGGCGGTGGCGTCTATCCTCCTTCACCTGCTCGCGCTTGCAGCGATTGCGGGGCTGACCGTTCGCCTCAACGCGGTCGCCGGATCGAAGCCGGTCTGGGCAGCGGCGACCTTCCTGATTGCGGCCTCGACGGCCATCCTGACCGTTCCTGTCATGACCTATTGGCACGAAAGCTGGTCCGCGTTGCTCATCGCGCTATCGCTGGCGCTTCGAACCGAAAAGCGCTGGATAGGGAGCCTTGCCCTCGGCCTCCTCGCAGTGCTCGTTCGCGAGCTCGCTTTGCCCTATTTGTGCCTGATGGGGCTTCTCGCCTGGAAGGAGCGCAACCATGTGGAGGCGGCTGTCTGGGCCTCAGCCGGCCTGCTTTTCCTGGCATTGCTCGCCGCACACGCCGCCGCCCTTTCGGCATTGGCCACAGACGCTGATCTGGCGTCCCCCGGCTGGTCCAGCGGGGGCGGCTGGCCGTTCGTTCTTGCCATGCTTCATCGCATGACATTGCTTGCTATTCTGCCGCCACCATTCGCGGCTTTGTTGGTCCCGCTGGCGCTGCTTGGATGGGCCGGAATGGGGGGTGGTCTCGGCAGCCGAGGCGCGCTCCTCCTCCTTGGTTATGTCGCCGGATTCATGCTGTTCGGGCGCCCCGACAATTTCTACTGGGGCATCATGATCGCGCCGCTGCTGCCGCTGGGGCTTGCGTTTGCGCCGCTCGCGCTGTGCGATCTTGCGCGTGCGGCGCGGCCGGCTTCGGCGACCAGCTTTGCGCCGGTATAATCTGGGCCTTTCGCCTCCCGCTCGGTTCACCAGCCTGTCGTGCCAGCCCCCGATGACCCCACTTGCCGGGCCGGATTAGCCGCGGCGCCGTGTCAGCGGAACGAAAGCCACCGGCAGAACCGTCCGCTTTTTCAAGCGTCCGTTGCGATCCTTTTCCACCACCGTGAGATCGAGCGTGTTCGGAGTTCTACCGACCGGGATCACCATTCGGCCACCCGGGCGCAGCTGCGCGATGAGCGGCTCCGGCACATGGCTTGCGCCGGCTGTCACGATGATTCGGTCGAACGGCGCGTGCTGCGGCCAGCCCTGATAGCCATCGCCGGCCCGCACCGCGACGTTGCCATAGCCAAGCTCCGCCAGCTGCTGCTTTGCCCGCGCGGCCAGCGGCTCGACGATCTCGATGGTGTAGACCTGCCGGACCAACTCGGCGAGCACCGCCGCCTGATAGCCCGATCCGGTTCCGACCTCGAGCACGACCTGGTCCGGTTTCACGTCCAGCAGGTGCGTCATCAAGGCAACGATATAAGGCTGCGAGATGGTCTGCTCGTAGCCGATGGGGAGCGGCCTGTTGCCATAGGCCTCGGCACGCACGTCCTCGGGGACAAGCCGGTGACGCGGGACTTTCCGCATCGCCTGGAGGACCCCCGGATCGATCCTCCGAACGCCTGTCGGTCCCGCCGTAGCGGCAAGGTTCTCGATGGTCAGCACCATGACCTCGCGTTCGGAAGCGCGCTCACTTGCTGCCATGAGAAAAGAGGCGGCGAGGATGAGGAAGAGGCGCCTCATCGGAGTGGTCTCACCGCGTTCGATCGGTCGAAGAACAGGATCGCGTCGAACTGGTCCGAGACCCGGGCATCGAAATAGTGGCTCAGACGCTCGGTCTCGGGCCGGTATATGACACCGATCGCCCGTTCTGGCCTTGGCTCGCCGAATTGCCGGGCCAGGCCCTTGTTGCCGCGGAGGATCATCGAGAAAGCGGGAATGCCGCTCCTGTGGAACATGTCCGAATAGCTTCCCGGAAGCGCCGGCCGCATCTGGTAGACTCGCCCCGGCATGTCCCATTCGGGCGCGGCCATGACCGTACCGACGTAGCTGAAGAAACCGACGAGGAAAGCCGCATTGCCGTGGCGCTGCCGCATCAGCTGCCCGATGTTGAGCTCGCCTCGATTGGCGGCGAAGGTTGCCCGGGCATCCCCGGCATGCGTGTTATGCCCCCAGACGACCACCTTGCCGGGCCTGCCTGCCTGGCGCTCCACATGTTCGGCAATTTCTTCAACATTGGCTGCCATTCGCTGGTCGCGCACGTTCCAGGCCATGGAGCCGGCATAAACGGTGCGGAAATAGGCCTCTCCACCCGCCACCGACGCAGCGCCGCGGATTGCGGCGAAATGTTCTTCCGACTCGGCGGTGGACGTGGGGCGGGGGATGCGGCGTACCTCGGCGAGCACGGCTGCCGCCTCTTCCTTGCACGAGCGGGTCTCGCGGCGGGAAGCCTCCCCATAGGCATGGGTGCTGCGGTTATAAGGTGCAAAACACCGATACTCGCGCCGCGCGCGCTCGGCAGCCGCAGGATTGACGCGCCGCAGATAAGCCACCACAGCGTCGGCCGCGTCGAAAACATCATAGACATCCATGCCATAGACGCCGACCCGCCGCTCCACCGGCTGGCTGAGGTTCCACGTGCGCAGGCGATCGACGAAGTCGCGGAACTCGGTATTGCGCCACATCCAGCGCGGAAAGTTCTGGTAGCCGGAAAGCGCTTGTTCAGCCGTCCTGTCGGTGCCGAGACCGCGCACATAAAGGTTCACTCGGTAGGTACTCGACCAGTCGCCCTCGATTGCGACCGCACCGAAGCCGAGATCCCGGACGAGCCGCTCTGAAATGCGGCCGCGTTCGCGATAATATTCATGCGTGCCGTGGGTCGATTCGCCGAGCAGCACGAAGCGCGCGTCGCGCGCGGCCTGGATGATGGGATCAGGGTCGGTTGGCTGGCCGGAAATCGGTATTGCCAGCTTCGCCCAACCCGAGGCGGCGGCGCCCTCGGGCGCGGCGGCGTAAGCCTCCTCCGCCCCAGCATCCGACTGCGCGGCGCGCTCCGAAACCGCGCAGCCGGAAATTGCGACCATGGCTGCGAGCGGTGCCATGATGTGCTTGAACGGAAACATGGCCGCGCTCCTCAGGCCGGACTGAAAGCCTGTCAGTCCAAACACTTACAGGCCCAAAAGGTTCGGTCCTGCTTTGGGGGTGTCGCCGTGGATGCGGTCGAGATAGGCCGCTGCCAGCTGATAATGTGCCTGTACGGCACGGGGGCATTGTGCGCGCTGGCCAAGTTCGATCTGGGTTCCGCCCGGCGCTGGTAGTAATCGAATTCTTCGCGAGACATGTCGCGCCCGTTTTCCCTGTTCTGGTGAGGCCGGAGGCAGAAAAGCGCTCCACCGAAAGTTCCGCATTGTTAACGAACCGCCGGTTTCACCGTTCCGGAAAAAACGCATGCAAGTGAGTTATTTGCGGCTGCTGGATCGACAATGCAGCGCCCTGAATGGCCTCGGCTGTGCGGGTTATCGACGAACGCCCTGCCTTCTCGAGCACGGACTCGAGCGGGTGTTGGAGGGCTTGTGCCCGCCGGTCGTCGCGCATTCCTAAACAGGCGCTACCGCCCCGGCATTGCCAGCCATCGTCCGGGAGCTGGCCAAGGACGTGATCTGCGCACTCGGGGGCGGGGCATGCGGGCTTCGGGCGGAGGTCCGACTGGCAGAGCGTGAAATCGTTCCGTGGTTTACCTGATCCGCGGCCCGCCGAACGGGAGGGGCGGCGGCGGCCGGCGATCGCGACGCGGCAGCTGTGCCTGATAAGCAACGCCGCAATGGTCGACGCAGTACGGAAAGCCGGGGTTGGACGGTTTTCCGCAGAAATGGAAATCAGGTTCGCCGGGGTGACCTATGGGCCACTTGCAGATCTTTTCATTGAGGTCGAGGAGACTCGTCTTGTCGGAGACATCAGCGCTCGGCTTGGCCGGCACGAGGCGGCGCGGCGGGGCGGGCGGGATCGGTGCCTGCTGCTCGCCGGGTCCCTGGCGAAGGAAGCCGCCCGGACCGACTGAAACGATGCGCGGCTGCGCCTTCTCCGGCTGGGGCTCCGGCGCTGAATCGGCTGGAGCGGCCGCGGCGGCGGGTTCCTCCGACAGTTCGACTTCGCTCTCCGGCGCCGAGCCCTTTTCCTCCCACGGCGCTTCGACCTCCTTCGCCTTTGAACCGGGCTCGTTCGGCTTGACTGGCGAGGGGCGCGACTGAAGGCCAAGGCGGTGCGCCTTGCCGATCACGGCATTGCGGCTCACGCCGCCGAGCTCGTCGGCGATCTGGCTCGCCGTCATGCCTTTCGACCAGAGCTCCTTGAGTTGATCGATGCGCTCATCGGTCCATGACATGTACTGTTTTCCTCAGGCTAGACGGCTTGCGGCCCCTGGCGTCTGCCTCTAGCGACAACGCCATGAACGAACAGCCTTCGAAGTGGGTTCGCACCGACCCTGGCGCCCCCGTGTTCCGGGGCGTCAATTGGGGCGGCCTCAAGACCCTCTATTTGAAGGAGGTGCGCCGTTTCTTCAAGGTGCAGCTGCAGACGATCTGGGCACCGGCCGTGACGACAATGCTGTTTCTTGTGATCTTCACCGTGGCGCTGGGCCGCACCGGCCGCTTCGTGCTTGGCGTTCCCTTTGCTGATTTTCTTGCCCCCGGCCTGATCGTCATGGGCATGATCCAGAACGCCTTTGCCAATTCGAGCTTTTCGCTGCTGGTAGGCAAGATCCAGGGCAACATCGTCGATTATCTGATGCCGCCTATCTCGACCGGCGAGTTGATCGTCGGCCTTGTCGGCGCCTCGGTTACGCGTGCGGTACTCGTCGGCTGCGCCGTTTGGCTCGCGATGCTTCTGTGGCCGGGGGTCGATGTCACGCCCAGGCACCCGCTCGCCATCTTCTGGTTCGGCCTCATGGGGAGCATGATGCTCGCTTTTCTAGGGCTGTTCACGTCCATTTGGGCGGAGAAGTTCGACCATGCGGCGGCGGTCAGCAATTTCGTCGTAGCACCGCTGGCGCTGCTTTCGGGAACCTTTTATTCCATCGAAAGCCTGTCGCCGGCATTCCAGGCGGTTAGCCATGCCAATCCCTTTTTCTACGTGATTTCGGGCTTCCGCTACGGCTTCCTCCGAGCCGCGGATTCCCCGGTGGCGTTCGGGGCTCTTTTGCTTCTTGCGATCAACATCGCCCTTTGGGCGCTCTGCTACTGGCTTCTTCGCACCGGCTGGAAGCTGAAGCACTAAGCTCGTCCCTGGCGTCGCATGAGCGAGCGCCGCCGGCGGGCTCGCCAGCGACGCCCGCGCGCTGAACATCGGCTGACGCGGCTATTCAGCAACGAAACATTTGCCGTAGGTTAAAAGGTTCCCAGTCTTGACTCAGTGGGAGTAGTCAAATGCGTAAGCTTCTGGTTTCTATGGCGATCCTTTCAAGCGTGGCGGCTGCTGCGCCAGCGGCGGCGCAGTACGGCTATGGCCGCAGCTACGATCGGTACGGCTACAATTACGGCGATTCCGGGGAGCGCCAGATCGAGCGCGACCTCCAGCGGCTGCACGATCGGATCGATCGCTCGGCTGAGCGGGGTTCCCTGTCGCGGAGCGAGGCGATCCGGTTGCAGCGCCAGTTCGACGACGTGGAGAACCGCTTCTTCGACTATCGCCGCAATGGCCTTTCGCGCTTCGAATATGACGACCTGCAGCGCCGCATCGACAGTCTCAGTTACCGATTCCGGGACGAGCGTCGCGACGGCAGGTGGAGCGACCGCCGCGATCGCGATTGGGATCGCCGCTGGTAAGCAGGCAGCTTCGGACGCGAATTGACGCGGCGTTCGGGCGAACTTTATAGGGCCGTGTGTGAGGCGACCGTCATGGTCGCCTCTTTTGCATCCGACACAGCCGGGGACCAGCCGATGACGATCACGCCGCTCATGCCCGTTTACCCGCGCTCGCCGGTGCGGCCAGTGAGGGGTGAAGGGGTCTATCTCTACGGGGAGAATGGCGAGAAATATCTCGACTTTGCGAGCGGGATCGCTGTCAATCTTCTCGGCCACGGGCACCCGCACCTGACCAAAGCGATCCAGGACCAGGCGGCGACGCTGCTTCACGTCTCGAACCTATACGGGTCACCGCAAGGCGAAGCATTTGCAAAGCGGCTGACCGACGCGACTTTCGCCGACACCGTCTTTTTTACCAATTCGGGCGCCGAAGCCGTCGAATGCGCGATCAAGACGGCGCGCCGTTACCACCATCATCATGCCCGGCCTGAAAAGAACGTGCTGATCACGTTCAAGAACGCCTTTCATGGACGGACGATGGCCACCATCAGCGCCACCGACCAGGCCAAGCTCCGCGACGGCTTTGCGCCTTTGCTCCCCGGCTTCACGGTAGTCGAGTTCGATGATCTGGAAGGCGCCCGCGCCGCGATCGATGCCCATACGGCGGGCTTTCTGGTCGAGCCGATTCAGGGGGAAGGCGGCATCCGGCCGGCAAGCCCCGCGTTCATACGTGGCCTGCGGGAGCTCGCCGATGCGCACGATCTGATGCTCGTGCTCGACGAAGTTCAATGCGGCGTGGCTCGGACGGGGAAGCTTTACGCTTATGAGCATTACGGCATCGAGCCGGATGTCCTCGCCTCGGCGAAGGGGATCGGCGGCGGCTTTCCGATGGGTGCCTGCCTTGCAACCGAAAAGGCTGCCGCCGGAATGGTGATCGGAACCCATGGATCCACCTACGGCGGCAATCCTCTTGCCATGGCTGCGGGCCAGGCCGTGCTCGACGTGGTGGGCACGCCGGAGTTCCTCGACCACGTGGCCGGCATGGGAGAGCGCCTCCGCGGCGCGCTCGAACAAATGATACCCAACCACGACCACCTGTTCGAAAGCGTCCGCGGCTTCGGCCTGATGCTGGGCGTCAAGATGAAGACGGACAGCCGGGCCTTCGTCACCTACTTGCGCGATCATGGCCTTCTCACCGTGGCTGCAGGGGATAACGTGATGCGGATCCTCCCGCCGCTGATCATCGAGGATGAGCATGTGTCGGAGTTTGTGGAGCGGCTCTCGGCGGCTGCCCGGCAGTACCAGGTGCCTGAAGCCGCAGCCTGATTTTTGCCGGCGGGATACTGACAAGCGCGGAGGCGTTCCTACATCGGCATCATGAGTTCACGTCCATCCGAAGCGGTCGACACCGCCAACCTAGACGAGGCGGTCGGCTTCACCATACCACGCCGCAGCGCCCGTGGCCGCATCGTTCGGCTGGGCCCGCTCCTTGATGAGATCCTTTCCGCCCATGATTATCCGGCGCCGATCGCTCGGATATTATCGGAGGCGGTGACGCTGACCGCATTGCTGGGCGCGATGCTGAAGGAGGCTGGCGGCCAGCTGACGCTTCAAGCGCAGACCGAGGCGGGAATCATTGATCTGCTGGTCGCCGACTACCGCGGCGGCGAGTTGCGGGGTTATGTTCGTTTCGATCCAGAGCGGCTCGCCGAAGTGCCGAACCTCCCGACGCTCGAGGCGCTGTTCGGCAAGGGTTATCTAGCCATTACATTCGATCAGGCGCTGACTCGAGAGCGCTACCAGGGCATCGTGCCGCTGGAGGGCGCCAGTCTTGCCGAGGCCGCCCAGAGTTTTTTCGCACAGTCGGAACAGATCCCAAGCCTCGTCCGGCTTGCGGTCAACGATACCGGCCACATTGCCGGGGGCATCCTGGTCCAGCATTTGCCGGAAGGAGAAGAAGGGCGAGAGCGGCTTCACACCCGACTCGACCATCCTGAATGGGAACATGTGCGGATCCTGGCCGAAACCATCAAGGCCAACGAACTGTTCGACCAGGACCTGCCGCTCGACACTCTGCTCTGGCGTCTCTTCCACGAGGAGGAGGAGATCAGAGTCCTGAGCACCATCGCGCTCACCAAAGGCTGCCGCTGCAGCTTCGAACATATCCGCTCCGTTATTTCGCGCTTTCCCGTCGAAGAACGCGCTGAAATGGTCGACCAGGACGGCTTTATCAGCGTGGATTGCGAATTCTGCTCACGGGTTTTTCCGATCTCGCTTAGCGATTTGGAAACCTGAAGAGGGGATCAGGGTCATCGATCGGCCTTCGGATTCGTGCTATGATGCCATCGTGGCTCGGCTTGGGGATTGGCCGCAGCCAAGAGCGGAGTGGGGCTCCGCCGTGTGGAGTTGAAAATGACGTTGCGGAACGGCCTCGTGCGCCGGACGCTGATCGCGTTTGGCGTGATCCTTGCGGTAACCGCCCCAGCGCTCACCCAGCCGCCGGGCCGGCCGGCGGCGCTCGAGAAGCTTCAGGCGGGGCTCTGGCAGCTCCGGGATCTGGACCGTCCGAATGCGCAGCTCCCGCTTCTTTGCCTGGGCGATCCCAATCTGCTGGTGCAGCTCCGGCATCGCAACGATTCGTGTTCGCGTCTTGTGGTGGGCCAGGACCAGCTCAGCGCCACCGTTCATTATACCTGCACGGCCCGCGGCTACGGGCAAACGCTGATCCGGGTCGAAACCCCGCGGCTCGTTCAGATCGAAACCCAAGGCATCGCCGAAAACGTGCCGTTCGCTTCGCGGTTCGAAGCTCGCCGTGTCGGCGCGTGCGGATCGAA
>JALYNE010000085.1 GCA_030773375.1 Pseudomonadota bacterium | reverse complement strand
GCCGAGATGTTGGCGGCGATGAGCGATGCGCCGATCGCCCACCACGGAAGCGAGCGGGAAGCGAGGAAGTAATCGGCCGTGTCCTTTTCTTCGCCGCTTTTGCTTCGCGAGACCCACTGCGCGAGCGCGAAAATTGCGATCGCATAGACCACCAGAACGACGACATCGATCGTTGCAAGCTGCACGTCCGCTTCTCCCCTTTACCGCCTTGTCTTCTCTGTCCGGCGGAACGCGCAGCAACCGCTGCTCTTTCTCGATCAATCGCAAATGGAGCGTCGCTGCTCATGAGCAGCTGACTTCACCTCGCCGGTGCACGCCGCTTCTGGGCAGTGACGTTCTGGAAGACCTGAACTTCACGCTGGCGATAGGGCCTGCCATCCGGATGCAGCAAGTCATGGAACCACGCCACCGGCTGCTGCAGCGTGTACGGCCGCTCCCAGCTGTCCCACGGAAGATGCGTTTGGATTTCGCCCTGAACGAAGCCCCAATTGTACATGCCGATATTCTCCCGCGCCGCGATGGGCAGGATCGTGTCGGGTATGGAGCCTGCGCTGCGTGCCATCCATTCGGTGCAGAGGAGCGGGCGGCCATAGGGCCTGAGCTGCGCGATGCGCGCCTCGAACTGCTCAGGCCATTCATAATTATGGAAGCTGATCACGTCGGATTCGGCCAGCTGGATCCGCTGGATTGGAGTCAATTGCGGCGAACCTGGTGACCAGTCGGGGCCGATCCAGACACCGCTGGTAAGCGGCTGGACGGGTCGCCGGCTTCGCGCCCATGCGAAGACCTTGGGCAGCAGCTCCTCGATCCGGCGCTTCTCGTCCGGAAGCTGCAGGGGATTGTAGGAGCCGCCGCCATTATTGTCGGGCTCGTTCCAGAGATCCCAGGCGAGAACGCGCTGGTCGCGCGCAAAGGCGCCGACGACGTCCTCGACATAGCGGCGAAAACGCGCGTCGTTGCGCGGGTCGACGAGGTCCCTGCGGCTCGGGCTCTGCACCCAGCCCGAATTGTGGACCCCGGGGATCGGCCGATGCTGCGGGCCGAGCACGGGATCCGGATTCCAGACGCTGTCGAACAGCACCAACATCGGGCGGATGCCGTGCCGCGCCGAGATCGTCAGAAACTCATTGAGACGGCGCTTGAAGCCTTGCGGATCCTGCTGGTGCAGGAGGTCGTGCAGGTAGACCCGCATGGTGTTCATGCCGAACTGCTTGGCCCAGCTCAGCTCCCGGTCGATCTCCTTGGGGTTCCAGCTCTCGGCCTGGAACATGTCGAGCTGATTGATGGCGCTCGCATTCGTGTAGTTTGCGCCGACGATCCACGGCTGCTTGTCGTACCAGGCATGGGCTTGGGCGGCCGTCCAACGCGCGGGGTTGCCGCGAACCGCTTCCGCCGGGCTCGTATATGGCGCGCCGGATAGCGGTGCGGCCGTCTGCGCCTGAAGGGGGGCAGCCAAAGCGGCGGCGGCAGCAAGTGCAAGCCAGAAACGGGATTTCATAGGAAGGCCTCCCTCAAGGTGCGTGTCAGCGGGCGGGACTCGTCGTGAAGCGGAAGAGGATGCGGTTGTGGTAGGTCTGCCCGGGATTCAGCCGCACCGAACCGAAGCGCGGCTGATTGGGCGTATCGGGAAACATTTGCGGCTCGAGCACGATCGCATCGCCCTGCCGGTAGAGCTTGCCTGCCTTGCCGACGACCGTCGCGTCGAGGAAGTTCCCGGAGTAGAATTGGATGCCGGGCTGGTTGGAGAGCACCTCGAGCACGCGCCCGGAGGTCGGCTCTTCGACGCGCGCCATGAGCCGCGGCTCAGGGGCCATTTTCCGGTCAACGACCCAATTGTGATCATAGCCTTTGCCGTAGCCGATCTGCGGGTCGGACGCCTCCCGGACGCGCGCGCCGATCGCGGTCGGCCTCCGGAAATCGAACACGGTACCTTCTACCCGCCGGAACTCGCCGGTCGGGATCAGGGTCGCGTTCACCGGCGTGAAATGATCAGCGGGAATGGTCATGATGTGCCCATTGATGCTTTCCGACGAACCTTCGCCAGCGAGATTCCAGTAAGCGTGATTGGAAAGATTGACGACGGTGGGCCGATCCGTGCGGCCGTAATAATCGACCGCCAGTGTGTTGCTGTCGTCCCCGAGCGAATAAGTCGCAGTCGTGGTGAGCGTGCCCGGATAGCCCTGGTCCATGTGCGGGCTGACGTAACGGAGCGTCACGCTGGCGGTCGGGCCTTCCTTCACCTCGACGACTTCCCAAAGCACCTTGTCGAAGCCTTTGGTGCCGCCGTGAAGCGCATTGGGGCCGTTGTTGATCGGAGTCTGGTAATTTCTGCCGTTGAGCCTGAAGCGTCCTCGGGCGATGCGGTTTGCCACGCGGCCGACCGTCGCGCCGAAATACTCGGATTTGGCGAGATATCCCTGCATCGTGGGATAGCCGAGCGTCACGTCGGCCATGCGGCCATTGCGGTCCGGCACGATCAGCGTCTGGATGGCAGCGCCATAGGTGATGATCCGGGCTTTCATGCCGCGCCCGTTCGAAAGTGTGATCGCTTCGACGTTGCGGCCGTCGGGCAGCCGCCCGAATCGGCTGCGGGCAACATCAGCCGCCGAAGCCGCCGATGAGGCGCTTACCGCGCCGAGGAAAATCATTGCCAGCTTCAGCTTACGCATCGCGCATCCTTCCCGCGCCGGATGCCCGGCCCTTTCATCTTCAACCCTTGCTATGATAATAAAGGCGCAGAAACAACAGCCCAGCCACTGCGTCCTCCAGCGAAGTTTCGTCTTGGGCACGCTATTGGCAAGGAGGATCGCATGACGTCTGGAGCCCACATCAAGCGCTTTTTGCTCGGGGCCTCCTTGCTGGCGAGCAGCGCGTTTCCGGCCGCGGCGGCGGGCGCGGCCGAGTCCGGCCAGTTCGCGCCCCTGTTCCGCACCGACTTTCCGGACCCGTTCATCATCCAGCACAAGGGCGAGTATCTCGCTTATGCAACCAACACGGCGCGGGGACGGACCAATGTTCAGATGGCTTCCTCGCCCGACCTCCTGAATTGGCAGAGCCTCAAGGACCCAAACAAGCCGGCCGAGCTCCTCGATGCGATGCCGGTGCTGCCCGTCTGGGCGAAAAAGGGTTACACTTGGGCGCCCGAGGTTCTGGAGACAGGCGGGCGCTATATCCTTTATTTCACCGCGCGGCACAAAAAGAGCGATCTGCAGTGCGTCGGCGCTGCGGTCAGCACGGATCCCCGCGGCCCCTTCACCGACCCGAGTTCGGAACCGCTCGTCTGCCAGTTCGAGCTTGGCGGCACCATTGATGCGGCCCCCTTCCGCGATTCCGATGGGCAGCTCTATCTCTACTTCAAGAACGACGGGAACCATCCGAGCGCCAACAAGCCCGCCGAGATCTGGGGCCAGCGCTTGTCCGCCGACGGGATGCGGCTGGTCGGCGAGCCCATTTCAATGCTGCGCAACGACAAGCCCTGGGAAGGACGTCTCGTGGAAGCACCGACGATGGTGCGCACGCCCACGGGGTACACCATGCTGTTTTCCGCCAATGATTATGGCTGGCGCGAGGAGCACCAACGGCTCTCCCCGTACGCCATGGGTTATGCGACCTGCCGCGGACCGATGGGCCCCTGCGCCGATGCGCCCGACAACCCGCTCCTCTACAGCTTCTCGGACCCGAAGCTGGGCTGCCTCAGCGGCCCGGGGCACCAGGCCGTCTTCAATGCCGGCAATCGAAGCTTCATCGCCTTTCACGGCTGGGCGGCGACGTCGGGGTGCCGCAAGCTCGACAGCAAGCGCTACATGTACATTTCGCCGCTCGGCTGGCGAGACGGCAAGCCCCAGATCGCGCCCAGCCTCAGGCCGGCAGGCAGCCGCGACTGACGCGCTCAAGGAGAAGTTTCGATGAAGTGGCTTCCGTTGCTGGGGTTGCTCGCCTGCACGAGCATCGCCTTCGGCTCCGCTTCGGCCGCTGAGCCGATGGATCAGCTTTACCGCTATCAATCCGAAGGCTCGCCGCGCTGGGTCAGCCCCGAGAACCCGACCGGCGCGAAGGGCGCCGGCGGCCGCGAAAACCGGGGGGCCAAGGGCCATCCGTTCGAGACCATTCCCGTCGGCCGCTCGCATGTCCTCGCGGATATCAAAGGCGCGGGTACGATCGACCGAATGTGGATGACGATCCTGGACCGCTCGCCGGATGCGCTCCGCGGGCTGAGGCTCGACATCTTCTGGGACGGCGCCGCGCGTCCCGCGGTTTCAGTGCCGCTCGGCGATTTCTTCCTCCACGGCGCGAGCGAGATGGTGCCGATGGAAACCGCGCTCTTTGCGAGCCCGGAGGGCCGCTCCTTCGTCTCTTACGTGCCGATGCCGTTCCGCAAAGCCGCTCGGCTGGTGCTTACCAACGAGTCCAAGAAGCAGGTCAACCTCATCTTCTACGATATCAACTACCGGAGCATGCGCAGCCAGCCCAAAGACGCGCTCTACTTTCACGCCTGGTGGAGCCGCGAGCGGGCGACGCCCCTTGGCCGCGACTTCAGGATCCTCCCACGCACCGAGGGCCGCGGCCGCTTCCTCGGCGCAAGCGTCACCGTCCTTACCAATCCGGTATACGGCAAGACCTGGTGGGGCGAGGGCGAGGTCAAGATCGCGCTGGACGGTGACCGCAGCCTCCCGACCCTCGTCGGCACCGGAACCGAGGATTATATCGGCACGGCTTGGGGCCAAGGAGCATATATCAACCGCTTTCAAGGCGCGCCAATCGCCGACGAAGCGCAGGGCCGCTGGACCTTCTACCGCTTCCATATCCCGGATCCGATCTTCTTCACCAGCGACATCGAGGTGAGCCTCCAGCAAATGGGAGGCGCCCGCAAAGCGATCGTGCTGGACCTCCAGAAAAAGGGGGCGCCGCTCATTCCCGTCACCATCGAACCGGGCTCCCGCAACGGTTTCCAGCAGCTGCTGACGAAGACACCGGCCGTGCCGCTGTCAGATCCGAGCCTCCCCGACGGTCACACCAACTTCTATCGGAGCGACGACGTCGCCGCGGTCGCTTATTTCTATCTCGACCGGCCGGAGAACGGCCTCCGGGCGATCCCAGGAGGCGCCGAACGCGCCACGGCGCTGAGGCCCCGAGCGGAGAAGAAGTAGCTCAGGCGCGGCGGACGGAGAGCTGGAGCATCCGGGCGAGGTAATCGCGGTATTCGCTCGCCGCTCTGCATGTTGAGCGCAGCGACGTCGCCGGTCTGCGGGTGGAGCTCGACACCGACCACTCTGCCCTCCGTCCGCTCGGCACCGCGCGCGATCGCATAGTCGCGGAGATAGGGCCGAACAGGGTCGCATCGAATTGATAGGCATAGCCATAAGCAGACAGCAGCGAGTTCGTGTCGGCAGCGGGCGGCGCGAAACGATTTTCGGCGGCCATCACATTGGCGATCGAATAGCTGAACAGGTCGTCGCGTCGACCGGCCGCCCGCATGCGTAGCCAATAATGGTGGAACGCCACCCCATTCAATTCAGTGCCGAAGCTGCCGAATGGGTGGATGTAGCTTTCGCCGATCCTGCCGAAGTCGCGGAAGTCGATGCCGAGCTTGAAAGTGGCATGGGTCGCGCGCATGAAGTCCGCCTCGTCGATCCCGAGGCTTTGGACGAACGCACGCAGATGCGGCAGCGTCGCCTCGCCCGCCGCGACGATCCCGATCTCCTCGGATTCGACGAGCCGGACCGTGCAGGCGTGCGGCAGAAGGCGCACCAACGCAGCCGCGGTCATCCACCCGGCGGTTTCGCCGCCGAGCACGACAATTTTCTGCTTTTCCGGTCCGGCCTCGGCCATGCTCCTCCGTCCTGCGAAGGGCGGCTGCACCAGCGAGCGGAGCCCCGTCAACCCGCGGGAGAAGAAAAGGCTGGAGAAGGGGGATCCCCTCTCCAGCCCATGAAAGCCGCTCAACGCCGGGTCGAGGCGCGGCGTGGCGGCCGCGCCTCCCCATCTTACAAACGGAAGCGTACCCCCAGCGAGTAGAGGGTCTCTTCGTAACGCACGTCCCGCGGGAAGCTGTCGCCTTGGGCGTTGAAGTTACGGAAGTTCCTGAACGGCTCGCCCAGGATGTTGGATACGTCGAGGGTGAGCGTCAGGTTCTCGAACAAGGTATAGCTCGACGAGAAGTCCAGCCGAGAAATTGCCCTCGTGAACTCGCCTGCGAAGCGCCCCGCGGGAGTCACATCGAAGAAGTTCACGAAACGGGTGCGGTAATTGTAGGCGAGCCGGGCCGACAGACCGCCCCGTTCGTACATGCCGACGAGGTTGTAGGTCCACTTCGAGACGCCCGGTATCCCGAACGGCTCCGCCGGGGCATTGCCACGAAACTGCTCCGGCAATTCCTGCTCGTTGTCGATGTAGGTAACGTTGCCCTGGACGCCGAAGCCGCGCGCAAAGTCGGGCAGCCCCTCGAAGTCGAAGAAGGTCTGGAGCTGAGCCTCGACGCCTTGGAGCCTGCCTTGGCCGGCGTTGACAGGGATGTTCACCTGTATGCGGCCCGGCCCGAATTCCGGGCTGTCCCTCCTCACGTTGAAGTTGGTGATGAAGCCGTTGATGTCGCGACGGAACAGGGCCACCGACGCCAGACCCGTGCGCGAGAAATAATATTCGAGCGACGCGTCGTAATTGTCGGCTTGGATCGGCTGAAGGTCGGGGTTGCCGCCGCTGCCGCTGATGAAGCAGCTTTCCGCAGGCGGACGCTGGGCCGGCGGCAGGAGAAAACACGCCGGAGGACTGTTCAGCACCGTCGGCCGAAATTGACTGAAGGCCGGCCTCGTGCGAGTCTGCGTCGCCGACAGCCTGAGCTGGAGCTCGTCCGTAAACCTGAAGCGCGCACTCGCGTTTGGAAGATAATCGGTATATTCGGTGTCGGCGGTTCCGGAGAAGTCGGTAATGCTGAATTCGGTCTTGACCGCTCTGATGCCGACATTGCCGTCCACGGGAATGCCCAGGTCAAACGCATATCTGAGCTGACCATAGCCCGCGTACGATATCTCTTCGGCGTCGAAGACTGAACGCTCATTTACCGGCGGACGGCCTGGCTGGAAGCCGGCGAGAGCGCGCAGCGCCCCGACATTCTGGCGGACGCTCCTCCGCCTGGGCGTGACCCAGGTTCGCGTCGGCTGAATGCTGCTGCCGCGGAAGCCGGACCGGTTTATCCGCAAGTTCACCGGGGTTTGCGACAGCGGGGTGCCGAACCCTCTCGGGCCGAACCTCGCCCCCTCTTCGAACTCCCCGTCCCTGTCGACGTAGCGCAGGCCAGCCTCGAGGCGCGGGATGAAGCTTAGCCCCGTTTCATACTCCACGTCCAACCGCGCTTGATAATCGTCGCCGGCAGCGATGAGATAACGGTCGAAAAAGCCGGCGTAGACGTAATTGGCGGGGTCGTTGGTGTCGAAGTCCACGAAGTTGAACTCGACGCCGCCCGGCCCCCTGTCCACGTCGAAATTCGCGTTGAAGGTGGGCGACCGATTGGACACCGAGTCGAAGCTGTAGACGGTAAGGTCGAACTTGCTGTCAGTTCGGGCCACGTCGGCCGAGATGCGCAGCGGCCCCGCGTCGTATACGCCTCCGGCCGCGAACTGGTATGTATTGGTCCTCCCGTTTGCGGCACCTTGAAAACGAAAGATCCGTGCCGCGTTGGAAACAGTCAAGCTCCGCGCTCTGTTGCCGTCCAGCACCACATTGGTGAAGCGCGCGTCGCCGAACAGCGGCACCAAGAAAAGACGGTCAGCGCCTTTGTTGCGGAAGCCCTGGTAGAGACCCTCAACGTAGAATTGGAGATCTGGATTGGCTCGCCACTGAATCGCGCCGTTGACCGAGGGGCGCCTGCGAATGCCCTCGCCATAGAAGATCCCGACCGCGTCGGGAAAGCGGAAGGCGCCCGCGCTGCTCTGTTGGGGTCCGGCGGTGGCAATGAACCCGCCGTTGAACCGCGCGGAATCGAGGAAGTGCAGTTCGGTATAGGAGAAGTTTATCAGCGCACCGATTTCGCCAATGCCGGTGTCCCAACGATTGCTGACCAGCAGGTTGCCGTTCGGGCTGACCGTGTCCGACTGATAGGCGTATTGGGCCCGGGCTGTGCCGGCGACCTCGAGGCCGCTGAAGTCGAAGGGGCGGCGCGAGCGGACGTTGATGAGGCCGGCAAGTCCACCCTCGACGAGGTTCGCCGTGGTCGACTTGAAGACTTCCAACGCGGAGATGCCGCCCGCCGGAAAGTCCTGCAGGGCGACGAACCGCGCTTCGGCCGTAAATATCTCGCGGCCGTTATAGGTGGTAACGATGTCGGGCAGGCCACGGATCAGCACTCTGTTCGCCTCGCCGCCGCTGCGCTGGACCTGCACGCCGGGGATACGCGCGGCGGTGTCGGAGACGGTGATGTCGGGAAGCTTGCCGATATCCTCCGCCACGATCGCGTCGACGATCTGCTCCGAATTGCGCTTGATCTGCTGCGCCGACTGGAGGCTCCGTCGCAATCCGGTCACGACGATCTCTTCGCCTTCCGCGACTTGATCCTCACCGGCCGCGTTCTGAACGGCGTCGTCGCCCTCCGGTGAGGCAGTCACCGGATCGGCCGGAGACTCCTGAGCCTGCTGCGGGTTTTCGGGCTGCGTCGCCTGGGCCCAGGCCGGCGACGCCGAAACGGCCAGCATCGCGACCGACGTCGAGCAAAGAGCAATCGTTTTCAAGCGCATGTTCAGCTCCCCTTGAGCCCTCGGTTCGGCCGAAAACGGCCTTGTTTTGGTGGGCCTTTCCATCAGGTATATTCAAGCCCGCGGGGCTGGCAAGTAGCTGAACGATTAATGTACAAGCTGTGGCATTCTGGCCGCAGGGGGCGCTCAAGCCCCGGGTTCGCTTGTTCTCGCCTGAACTCCACAAGCGCCGTCGCCGCGCGACGGCTTGTGCCACATTTTAAAAGCGAAGTTGCGGATGCGTGCAGATGCCCCTAGCCCTTGGGAATGAAAGGCAGAGGAGCCTCGTGATAGAAACCAGTCCCACAAACGGCTTCGCCAATGAGCAGGTCGCCTCCCAGCTCGCTTTGCCCTCGCAGGATGAGGACGTCGCAACCTTGCGGCGCGCCATCGTGGCCAAACTTGCTTATTCCGTCGGCAAGGATCCTGTCGCCGCAAGCGACCGCGACTGGTTCATGGCGACCGCGTTGGCGGTGCGGGACCGCATCATCGAGCGTTGGATGATGTCCACGCGCGCGGTGAAGGCGGAAAAGCGCAAGCGCGTTTATTATCTTTCGCTGGAGTTCCTGATCGGCCGCCTGCTGCTCGATTCAGTGCACAATCTCGGCCTGACGGAAACCATGCGGGCCGCTCTCGCGGAACTCGGAGTGGATCTTGACAGGCTGCGCAGCCTTGAGCCGGACCCGGCGCTCGGCAACGGGGGGCTCGGCCGCCTTGCGGCCTGCTACATGGAAAGCATGGCCAGCCTCGGCGTTCCGGCGCATGGCTATGGCATTCGCTACGATCAGGGTCTCTTCCGCCAGGTGATCAAGGACGGTTGGCAGCAGGAATTTCCGGAAAGCTGGCTGTCGTTCGGAAATCCATGGGAATTCGAACGCCCCGAAGTAACCTACCCGATTGGCTTTGGCGGGGTGGTGGAAGCGGTTGACCCCGAAACGCCGGGTGCGGCCGGACGGTGGGTGCCTGCCGAGACGGTGGATGCCGTCGCTTACGACACGCCAGTGATCGGCTGGCGTGGCGAACATGTAAACACGCTGCGCCTTTGGTCCGCGCGCGCGCCGGATCCGCTGCGGCTCGATACATTCAACCGGGGCGACCATGTCGGCGCGCTCACTGCCCGCTCACGCGCCGAAGCGATCAGCCAAGTCCTTTATCCGAGCGACGAGAGCCCGGCCGGCGAGGAGTTGCGGCTTCGCCAGGAGTATTTCTTCGCTTCGGCTTCACTGCAGGATCTCCTGCGCCGCCATCGGGATGAACATGACAGCCTGGTTTCGCTTCCCGACTGCGTCGCGATCCAGCTCAACGATACGCATCCCGCGATCGGCGTGGCCGAAATGATGCGCCTGCTGGTCGACGAGCACGGGATTGAGTGGGACAAAGCCTGGGAGATCACGACCGGCGTCTTTTCCTACACCAACCACACCTTGCTGCCCGAAGCCCTCGAAAGCTGGCCGGTACCGCTGATGGAACGCCTGCTGCCGCGGCACATGCAGATCATCTACCTCATCAACGCACTCCACCTCGATCGCCTGCGCGCGCAAGGCGCAGCCGATGAGGGGCGGCTCGCGGCGGTGTCGCTGATCGAAGAGCATGGCCCGCGGCGGGTTCGCATGGGTGCGCTGAGTTTCCTGGCGTCGCATAAGGTGAACGGGGTTTCCGCCCTCCACACCCACCTGATGCGCGAGACCGTCTTTCGCGAATTCCATGCCCTGTACCCGGATCGGATCGTCAACAAGACCAACGGCATCACCTTCCGCCGCTGGTTGCACCAGGCCAATCCGGGGCTGACCAGCTTGCTGACGGATGTGGCGGGGCGTCGAGTGCTCGACGA
>JALYNE010000084.1 GCA_030773375.1 Pseudomonadota bacterium | reverse complement strand
ACGTGCTCATGAAGATCGCGCAGCGCCGCAAGGAAAAGGCTCATAACAAACTATCCGCTTCCCGCCGGAGCAAGGACTCGGCCATCAACCTCGTGGCCAAAGGGAGTGACAATGAAGGCGTTCCGGTAGAGCGTGGGCGCAGAGAGCGGCGGAAGCCGCGGAAAAGAAGCGACTTCGACCTGGTAAGCCTCTTGAAGGGGATCGCTGACCGGTTGGATCTGCGAAAAGGCAAGCGTCGGGGAAAGCGCCGGAGACGCAGGACGCGCAGCAGCTCCGGCAATTTGCGGATCGACATTCTGAAGAAGCCAGGAGATGCGCAACAACACCCTCCTACTTCTTGAGAGGCTGCATTCGCGACCGGCGGCTCGTGCGGAGCGTCTTAGCCGCAGCGGTGCTCCTTCCAGTAACGCGGCCACTTCAGCGCATAATCATCCCGCACCATCTGGCAGCTAAGATCCCCCGCCGTTGGGGACACGCACCACGCCGCCACCCGTCTGCCGCCCGCGGAGCCGTTGGAGACGCAAGTGAGCGTGGGCCCCTCGACGAGGATATGACCTTGCTCGCTTCGCCCCATAGGACGCCCTACGAGCGCCGCCAGATGATCCCGTGAGGCTTCTGCCGAAACTGCCGGACAAGGATGACCCGGCCGACACGTGCCATCCATCTCTCTAGCCGCTATTCCGGCGAGGCGCACGCGAGGGCCTTCGGCACACCAGATCGGGCCATCACCGTCATAGACGCGCGTCGGAGTGCAAGCGAAGCGCTCGCCCGCAGCATAGGTAGATCCCTGCTCGACCTCGGTTTCGACTGGACTTGGGCCTGTGTCGCAGGAGGCGAGGAAGAGCACGAGAAAGCTTGCGGCGACGCGCATCAACGAACCCTAGACATCGGGTCAGGCGGGGAAAAGCTGATTGAGGTAGGCAGCTATTCGGATCCCCGCTTGCTGGAGACGCAGCTCGACGGTGGGTAGGTGCTGATAAGCATAGTCCCACGAAAGCGATGTTCCGCTGGGGTAGAGCCCGTCCCGCAGCTTCGTGCTTTCACCAATCCAGACCGCTGGATCCGCTTGCCACCAGGTGACGACTTCCTGCGGTTCGATTCTACGGCTCAGCCGTGCCTCGTACTCCGAGAACGACAGGTTCTGCCGATCGATGATGCCGCTGTCCCACACCGAATGCAGGTTCGTCTCTTCCCCGAAGAAGGTCACCTTCACATCGTTCCCGCCGCGGTCGGTGGCATTGCCGGCGTGGAGCGGCTGATGCAGGTCGCCGATGATGTGGACGGTGAAACGAAGCGCAAGCTGCTTCTGCTCGCGGGACGCATTTGGATCGCGCAGCGTCGCGGCGAACCGCTGCAGCGCGCTGGCAGCATCGCCCTCAGGCGGGGGACCAACTTCACGATAGGTGCGCCCGCGGGGGACCGTTACGTAGTGCCACGGGTTGGCGGTTTTCTGCCAGAACTCCGCTGGATCCGAACGCATCTCGTCTGGCCAGGTCGACGCTTCCGCCAGGCTCTCGTCGCCCAGTATCGTGCGGATCCGCGCGCGGGCAAGCCCACTCAAATTCTGCTCGGCGATCGCGCCGGTCACTCGATGCCCGGTTTGCCCCCAGGACAGGGCGGGAGAGAAGGGCGCGGCCGCGAGGGCTGCGGAAAGGAGGAAGTATCGAATGCGGCTATAGACCGTCCTTTGCAGTGCTTTGATGGCGGTCACGGCGGCGTAGCAAAGAAGGCCACGAATGTCTGCGCCCGACTAAACGGACGTGCAGCGGGTGGCAGCTTTGCGCCAGATTGTGACGTTCACCACGTTTTGTGGACGACCCAAGAGCCGCCATTCGTCCTAACCGCTCGGGAGGATTGCCCTGCGGCCGGATCGACTACTAAGACGACAGCGCTACCTCGCTGTAAGCTCGAGATCCGCATACCTATTCCGGAGTTGCATGACACCACACGATTTCCTCACGAAGTGGCGCCATGCCGAGCTCAAGGAGCGCTCGGCCTCGCAAAGCCATTTCAACGATCTCTGCGTGCTGCTCGGCGTGGTCGATCCCGTCTCCGCCGATCCCAAGGGCGAATGGTTCACCTTCGAAAAGGGCGCCAGCAAGACCAGCGGTGGGGAGGGCTGGGCCGACGTTTGGCGCAAGGGCTGCTTCGCTTGGGAATACAAAGGCCGGCGCAAGGACCTGAAGGCCGCCTTCAACCAGCTACTGCAATACAGCGTCGCGCTAGAGAACCCGCCGCTGCTGATCGTGTCCGACATGGACCGCATCCGCATCCACACCAATTGGACCAATACGGTGCAGGAGGTGCACGAATTTGCCACCGAAGACCTGCTGGATGGCTCCGTACGCGACCGGCTGAAAGCCGCCTTCACCGATCCCGAGGAGTTTCGCCCGGTAAAGACGCGTCAGGCCCTGACCGAGGAAACCGCCGCCGAGTTCGCTGGGCTGGCACAGCGCCTGCGCGAGCGCGGGCACGAGGCGCACCAGGTCGCCCATTTCATCAATCGGCTGGTGTTCTGCATGTTCGCCGAAGATGTCGGCTTGCTCCCCGATCATCTGTTCACGAGGATGCTGCGCGCCAGCCACATTCGGCCCGAACGCTTCGAGAGGAACGCGCGCAAACTCTTTGCGGCGATGGCTGAAGGGGGCGACATCGATTTCACGCCCATCGACTGGTTCAACGGCGGCCTGTTCGATGATGACCACGCGCTGCCAGTCACGTCCGATGACATCGGGCAGCTGCTCCAGGCGGCAGGGCGTGACTGGTCGCAGATCGATCCTTCGATCCTCGGCACCCTGTTCGAACGTGGGCTCGACCCCGCCAAGCGCAGCCAGCTCGGCGCGCACTACACGGACCGTGAGAAGATCATGATGATCGTGCGGCCCACGATCATCGAACCGCTGGAAGCCGAATGGGCCGAAGCGCTGGCGAAGATGACCGTGCTGATCGAGAAGGCGCCCCAGCAGACGAAAGACAAGCTGTTACGCGGCGCCGATCTGGCCAAGCGTACCCGGGCGCTCACCGAGGCTGAAGCGGTCCACAACGCATTCATCGAACGGCTCGCGAACTTCCGCGTTCTCGACCCAGCCTGCGGCTCCGGTAACTTCCTCTACGTCGCCCTCAAGACCCTCAAGGACATCGAGCACCTCGCCAACCTCGACGCCGAAGCGCTGGGCCTGCCGCGTGGTTTTCCGCGTGTGGGTCCGGAAAGTGTGCTCGGCATCGAGCTCAATCCCTATGCGGCCGAGCTGGCGAGGGTCTCGGTGTGGATCGGTGAAATCCAGTGGATGCGCCGTAACGGCTTCGCCGCGGCGAAGAACCCAATCCTGCGGCCGCTGGACACGATCGAGCGCCGGGACGCGCTCCTGAACGAGGACGGGACGCGCGCGGAGTGGCCAGACGCGGACGTGGTGATCGGAAACCCGCCATTCTTGGGCGCTAAGTGGATGCTAGAGAGCTTGGGAGACGAGTATACCGAGCAGTTGCGAGGATTGTTGACCGCTGGCTCGCCAGCATCTGATTTGGTTACGTTCTGGTTTCATCAGGCTGCGCGGAGCGTCGATCGAGGTGTCCAGCGGGTGGGCTTCGTATCGACGAATATGGTTCGAAGTCCAGCGAACGCCTCTGTTGCCAGCGGTCTCTATCTCAAAGCCCCAATCATCTTTGCGCTAAGTGATGAACCGTGGGTGGTCGACGGCGCAGACGTACGCGTGTCGCTGATCGTGTGCTCAACTGCGCGCGTTGAATCCGCGACGTTGGATGGCGAACTGGTGACGCGTGTCACGCCAGACTTGAAGGGGCTCAGCATCGATTTGGGAGAGCGCCGTGTTCTAGCCGAAAACATCAAGCGTGCGGTGCGAGGAATTGAGAAGGGGGGGCCGTTTGAGATCGACCGCGCTACGGCCCAACAGTTCCTGAGAATGCCACTCAACCCGAACGGCCGAAGCAACGTTGAGGTTGTGAAGCGCTATGCGACCGTTGCTGAGCTAGTCGGGCGCGGAAAAGACGAATGGATTGTTGATTTCTCTGGCCTCGATCTAGACGAAGCCAGCCTCTTCGAAGCGCCCTTCGCATGGGTTGAGTCCGCCGTTCGGGCCAAAAGAGTTGCCAATCGCGAGCCTCGGCAGTCGAAAAATTGGTGGCTCTTTCGCCGCAGTGGGGAGCAAGCGAGGGCGGTTCTTCGGGGAAAACAGCGTGTGCTGTCCACTGGGTTGGTGACAAAGCATCGAGTCTTCAGGTGGCTTGATGCGACCATGATCCCCGACACACGAGTCATCTTGATCGACTCCGACACCGACGTGATGTTCGGATTGTTGAGCAGTTCCGTGCATGAGAAGTGGGCGTTAGCGACATGTCAATTTCATGGTGTCGGCAATGATCCAGTGTACACGCCCGGAGACTGCTTCGACACCTTTCCCTTCCCCGAAGGCCTGACACCTGACACTCCCGCAGCCGAGTATGCCGACGATCCTCGCGCGCAGGCGATCGCGGTAGCGGCGGCGCGGCTGAACGAATTGCGCGAGAACTGGCTCAACCCCGCCGATCTCGTCGTGCGCGAGCCGGAGGTCGTGCCCGGCTATCCCGATCGTATCCTGCCGAAGGACGACCAAGCGGCGAAGGAGCTGAAGAAGCGCACGCTCACCATCCTCTACAACCAGCGCCCGCAATGGCTAGCGAACGCCCACGCCGCGGTCGACCAGGCCGTGGCCCACGCCTATGGCTGGGGCAACGAATGGCGCGGCGGCAAGCTGACCGACCACGAAATCCTTGCACGGCTATTCCGCCTGAACCAGCAACGCGCTTCCGCCACTTGGAGCTAACGTCGGCTCTCGCGATCATTTCAACCTAAAGCCGCCGGTCTGTTAGCGGCCGATTAGCGGACAGGTGTCGAGCGGACCTCGAATATGCGTGGACCTCGGTCGTTCGACTAACTCGCTACGGGTCTCAAAAGCCGACGCCGTTGGGCCTGCTGACGAAATTTGATGCCTCTCCGTTCTTAGCGACTTTTGTCGCGCTCAAGATTTGCATCCACTTTGGTGAAGAAAAATCCCTGCCATGCACCTTGACCTGTGACACCAACACAATGAGGTCGTAGAGTTCGGGCCGAGAGTACAATGAGCGGGGATGCAGTGGCCAGCGATAAGGATTTCGAACCCTTTTCCTTCTGGAAAGGGGCGCAGGACATTCTCAAGAACAAGGACGGCTCCACGCTTGAGGCGTCCAACGCTGTCGAGACGATCCGCGGCCAACTGGGGGAGGCGCTCAACGCCCGCAACCTGGCTTTCCTTTTCGGTTCAGGCTGCTCTTCATTCCGGAAGGATGGAGCCGAGGTCGGCATTCCCACGATGGGACCGATGGCAAAGACCTTTTTGGAGACGGTCGGAGAGAACGACGCTGCGCCTCAAATATCGGCTTCTGAACGCGCCACTCTCAAGCAGTGGCTAGGGCTTGATGTGGGTGCGGCAAAGTTTGCGGGTAACCTCGAACGGCTTATGGAGGCACTTTACGGCGCTCGTTTTGTTCTCGACGGAACTAAAGAGAAAAATCCGAAAGCCGTTGCGGACATCGTCGATCGTGTGATCGGCAAGGTTGCGAAGCATGTGCTGGATAGCTGCACAAAAGGGCCCTTCGCCGAGGGCGATGAGACCGTGCTTTCGCTCTACCAGTCGTTCTATCAGAAGCTGCAGTTTCGGGATCGCTCGCTTCCGCGGCCTTGGGTGTTCACCACCAACTATGATCTCTTCAACGAACGTGCGATGGACCGGCGCGGTATTCCCTATTGCAATGGCTTTTCCGGGGTGGTCGAGCGCCGCTTTAACCCGGCCATGTTCCGCTACTCGCTCGCGGAGCAACTCGACATCAGCAGCCGTAAATGGTCGGCCGTCGACAGCTTCATCTATTTCGGCAAGCTTCACGGTTCGGTGAACTGGATAGAGGACGGCGAGACGCTCTTCCCCGTGCGCGAGCTAGCCGAGCTTCCCGCGTCGCCCGAGGGTCGGGTGCTCATCTATCCCACGCCCGCGAAGCAAAGCGCTAGCTTCGTCAGCCCCTATGCCGATCTGTTCCGAGAGTTCCAGACGCGGGTGGTTCAGGACCAGAGCGTCCTCGTAACCGTGGGCTACAGCTTCGGCGATCAGCACATCAACAACATCATCTTCCAGGCGCTAACGATCCCCAATTTCCGCCTGATTATCTTCGCGGCCGAGGATGCCGCAGGTGTTATTGCCCAGCTGCGTAAGCTCGGCGATCCGCGCATCTGGCATATCGGCAGCGACAGCATCTTGTCGTCACGGTCCGCACATTATTTCGACGCATTTGTGGAGCGCTTCATGCCCGAGCTGCCGGGCACGAAGATCGAGGATGCAGTGGAGAAGGTGCTGAGCAACCTGATCGCGAGAAAGACGGGCCGGGAGGGCGCTAATGGCGACTGATGACGCACGCCGCGCGATAGGCAAGGTTGTCTCCGTTGCAGCCGACCGCTTCGTCGTCGAGCTGCATCGCGGCAGCGCCAATTTCACGGTCGTCGGGTTTGACGACGTCCACTACGTCGCTTCGCTCGGCTCATTCGTCGTGATCCCTAGCCAGACGGAATATGTTGTCGCGGAGGTGATCGGCCTTTGGGAAAAAGATCCGACTAGCGGACGGCTCGGCAGCGACGGCGCCAACACGCTGGACAAGGCTAGTTCGTCCAAATTTCTGGAACTGGTTCCAGTCGGCATGCTTCCGCTCGCTCACGATGGCGCCTTCCGCTTTGGCGTCTCGACCTTTCCCTCGCTCTACGCCGATGCGCTCTATGTGCTCGATGCCGAGCTTGATCGCATCTTCGAGGTCGCCGACTGGCAGGAGCCGGTGCCGCCAGATGGTGACGGCACGCAGACCAGGTTCAAGGCGTTGTCGATCGGCACCTCAGTCGTGTTCAAGGGTTACGACGTGAAGGCCAAGGTTGACGAATTCTTCGGCGGCCATCTCGCGGTCTTAGGCAACACTGGAAGCGGCAAGTCCTGCACGGTTGCCAGCATTTTGCAGTCGCTGTTCGAGAAGCGCGACGAGATGGTCGCGCGAGGCGCCACCTTCCTATTGCTCGATGTGAACGGCGAATATCGCATCGCCTTCTCCAACTTGCCGGCGCCAATCCGGCGAGCGTATCTCGCGCTCCGCGCCGACCCAGGCGCTGTGCCACCTGCGCCGCTCGACGCCAATGAGCGGCCATCGACATTCCGGCTTCCGCACTGGTTCATGTCGGTCGAAGAATGGGAACTGCTGCTGCGGGCAAGTGAGCGAACCCAGCAGCCCGTGCTGCGGACAGCGCTCGGCCTGACCAGTTTGTTCGCCGACGCCACATCCCATTCGGAAGCGCTGCGCCGGCACATCCTCGCCATGTGTCTCAAGGAGGTGTTTGGCGGCGTCAGCGGAGACTCGCCCGTCTCTAAGGCTCATCGCATGGTCGCGCTTCTCGATCGTTTCGGCGACCAGCAGCTGAACAAGACCCTGCTCACCAAGCACGGGTTCAATCTTCAGTTCGGCAACTTCCCAGCGGGTAACGGGACCGCTTTGTTCCTGGACGAGCTAAAGACCTACATCCTCGATAATGCCACGATTCCAGCCTACAGCGGTACGCCGTTCGATTTTGCGACGCTGGAGAACTGCTTCGAGATCGCGCTTCTTTATGAGGAAGCGCACGGCAACAAGCAGATCCGCGACTACTGCTCGCAGATGCTGACCCGCTTCAAGTGGATCAGGGACCGGGAGGAGTTCTCCTTCCTGCGTGTGCGGACCGACAATCTCCGGGCCGAGGAGCAGTCCACCGACCTCTTCGTCGAGCATCTGCTTGGCTTGGAGCGACAGCAGAACATGCTGCACAAATGCGCACAGATCATCGTGCTCGACATGAACGAGGCCGGCGATGAGGTCATCGAGGTGGTCTCGGCTGTCATCACACGACTTCTGTTCGACCGGCTTCGCAAGGCCGATCCGCGCAACCGCCTGCCGATACACCTCGTGCTCGAAGAAGCGCATCGCTACGTCGCCGAGCGACCTTCGCATCACGCGATTGACGCCAGCCGCATCTTTGAACGCCTTGCAAAAGAAGGCCGGAAATATGGCGCGTCCTGATGGTCGCCTCACAACGACCCAGTGAGCTGTCTAAGACGGTCCTCTCGCAATGTTCGAACTTCATTGTGCATCGCATCCAGAACCCCGACGACCTCTCGCACATCCGCCAGATGACGCCGTTCATTTCCGATAGCGTGATGAAGCGGCTGCCGTCGCTGCCGAAGCAGCACGCACTCATCTTCGGCAACGCCGTCAATCTCCCGACAACTTTTAAAGTGCGAGATGTCGCGCCGAGACCGAAGAGCGACGACGCCCGAATCCGCGAGCTATGGTTCAAGGCCGCGGGTGCTCCGACGGAGTTGCTGCTCTCGCTGCAGCCCCATCAGAAGTCGCCGACGCTGCCTTGAAGCTTGCCGGCAATAGCGCCGCCCAGCGTTAATCCGTCTTCCAGCTAGCAGGTGTCTGCTCGACGATGTCGGTAAGACGACAGACCACTTCTGGCTGCTTTTCTACATCCTTCTCTTCAAAGCGGACCGACTGAAAGCGGCCAAATCCGGTCAATCAGCTATGCACCCTTGTTGGACGCAAAGCTGCGGGCTCACGTCTCACGCCGCCTGAAAGCCGACAGTCCGCGATCGTCCGCAAGCAACCAGCAGCGCCTCCTACTCACAGAGTATGAGGCCATTCGACGGCAGCGAATTTGCTCGGATGGATCATCTTTTCAATGAACGCTGCCGCCACCCTCCTTGACAACTGCCATTCTGCAGGATAAAAGAACTGCACAAATAGTACTGCTGAAAATCGCGCCTGCGGCAGATCGCCAGCGGGCGTTTTTATTTCACCGCTGGTTCAATCAGCGCCCGTGAGCACACCGCTCGCGGGCGTTTTCGTTTCCGCGCCCGGAATCTCTCTCCGTGCGCGGGTCCCGCCCGGCCGCCTCACCCGACACATTCTTATCGGCATTGGCCATCGAGGTCGGCAGCCTGCGGCGCGCCGGGCGGGAAACTTTGGGAAGGGAGCCGTCATGACGCCAGGCGAACAGATCCTGATGGCGCAGCTCATGGCAGAGCTGATGAAGCTCCCGCGTCCGCTCGAGACCAACAGCGACGTTCTTTTGGGCGAGCACGGCCGCTGGGTGTTCAGCACCCACTTCCGCTTCGTGCCGGACGACGTCTGCACCTACCAACCACGCTGACCATCTTTGAGAGCCTGGCTCGGCGACGCCCCGATCCGCTTCGGAACAGCCACACTTCACGGAGGCAATATGCACGAGCCTATCCAGAATCACTTTGCCCTGGAGCATCGCGCCGACGGCTCATTCGCGGCTCCCGAAGTCAGGAGAGGTCCAGGACGGCCGACGACCTTCACCCAGGAGCTGGCCGACCGCATCTGCGAGCAGCTCATGGAGGGGAACAGTCTTCGGACGATCTGCCGCGACAAGGCCATGCCCAACCGAAAAACCGTGTTCCGCTGGCTCGCCGGCAACGAGGTATTTCGGGTCCAATATGCGCAGGCGCGCGAGCTGCAGGCCGACACGCTTTTCGAAGACACTCTCGACATCGCCGACGATGCCTCGAACGACTGGACACTTGAAAAGGAAGACGAAGATGGCTTCCGGTACAACGGCGATCACGTCCAGCGCGCCAGGCTTCGCATCGAGACTCGCAAGTGGATCGCCAGCAAGCTCGCTCCCAAAAAATATGGCGATGCAAGCAAGGTTGCGCTGACGGGCGGAGACGAAGGGGATCTGCCGGCGCGCATTGTTTTCGAGGTGGTGAAGCGGGGCGAGAGCCTTGGCTCCTGATATCCTCCGGCCGTTTCCGGAAGCCTTCCTTGGCCTTCTCCAGCCGCACCGATACAAGGCTTTCTACGGTGGCCGCGGTTCCGCCAAGTCGCACAGTTTCGCCGAAGCGCTTGTAGCGGCGGCCACCGACCGACCTCTTCGCATCGTCTGCGCGCGCGAGATCCAGAACAGCCTTCGCGATTCCGTCAAGCAACTGATCGAGGACAAGATCAACGCCCTCTGCGTCGCTGCTGCATGGGATTGCCAGGACAAGGTCACCAGGGGCCTCAACGGCTCGCAATTCACTTACGTGGGCATGTGGCGGAACCCGGATGCGCTGAAGTCGCTCGAGGGCGCCGACATCTTCTGGGGGGAAGAAGCCAGCACCTTCAGCGAGCGGTCGCTGAAGATCATTCGCCCGACCATGCGCAAGCCCGGGTCGGAACTGTGGTTCAGCTGGAACCCCGAGTTCGACCATGATGCCGTCGACCGCTTCTTTCGCGGTCCTGAAGGGCCGCCGCCGGACAGCCTGGTTCAAGCCGTGACTTGGGCTGACAATCCCTGGTTCAAAGGCTCGCCGCTCGAAGCCGAAAAGGAGTTCGACTATTCGTAGTCGTAACGCTCAAGCTGACCCGGCTTTGCCGCTACCGGCTCCCGCGTCTCGCCAATGAGTTGGGTCGGGCTTTCATCGAAGCAGATGACCGGGCGCGCGGGGTCGGCCGGCTCGGCAT
>JALYNE010000083.1 GCA_030773375.1 Pseudomonadota bacterium | reverse complement strand
CGACCGGGCCGCGATAGCCTTCCAGCGCTCGAAGCACGGACAGGCAGAGCGGCGCAACATTGCCATCCGGCGCCTTCACTTCGATGAGCAGCGGTACTTTCGAGCCGATGATGTCCAGGACTTCGCCCAGCTCGGGGATCGTCTCGTCGCTGCCCTTTAGCCGGATCGCGCGAAGCTCGGCGGCACTGCGGCCGGCGACGGGTCCCACGGCGTCGGTCAGGCGGTCGAGCTCGTAATCGTGAAATACGAACGGAAAGCCGTCGCCGCTTGCCTGGACGTCAAGTTCGATCCCGTGTCCTTTTGCCACGGCAGCTTCAAAAGCGGCGCGGCTATTTTCGATTCGGCCCCGGCCATGAAGCCCGCGATGCGCGAAGGGCGCGCCGGCGAGCCGCGCGACGCGCCTCAGGCTGGGCGCGGGCGCGAGCGTTTCGTCAAGCAGACTTGATGGCGACAATGGCATCCACCTCAACCGCGGCCCCCAACGGGAGCACCGGCACCCCAACCGCGCTGCGCGCGTGCCGCCCTGATTCGCCGAAGACCTGCTCCATGAGCTCGGACGCGCCGTTCGCGACCTTGGGCTGGTCCGTGAAGCTGGCCGCGCTGCTGACGAATACGCCGAGCTTTACGATCCGGTCGACGCGATCGAGCCCGCCAAGCGCCTTGTTGATCTGCGCCAGAAGCATGATGCCGCAGGCGCGCGCGGCCGCGTAGCCGAACGTCACGTCGCGGTCTTCCCCGAGCCGGCCCGTCATCAACTGGCCGTTGTCGAACGGGAGCTGTCCGGAAATGTGGAGCAAATTTCCGACGAGCACCGCCGGCACATAGGCCGCAACCGGCGCCGCGGGCTCCGGAAGGTTGATGTTCTGCTCCGCAAGGCGCGCTGCGAGATCCTGGGTCATGAAGAAGACCGTAAGCACCCGCTTTCGGCACGGGTCAAGCAGGCCGTTCCGGCTGTCCGGTTTTGACGCAGCTGAAAGTGCGGCAATAAAGCTGCTGAACGCCCGGCGATTCCTTCCTAGATCATTCCTCTCGCAAGCTGCGGCTCATCGCGTCGCTCAAGGGAGCGATCAGATAGTCCCAGAGCGTCCGCTCCTTGGTTTTGATGTTCACGCTGGCCGGAATGCCCGGCTGGAGCGCGACGCCCGCGCGCGCGGCGCCTGCCGGATCGTCGAGCGCGACCTGCGCGCGGAAGTAGCCTTCGCCGCCGTTCGGGTCAGCGACCCGAGCCGGCGAGAGCGTGACGACGCGGCCCTTGAAACTCGAAGCACCGCGCGGATTGACGCTCGTGAAGCGTACGGTCGCTTCGGCGCCGACCCGGACGTCATCGATGTCGGCGGGCTTGATGCGCGTTTCGACGATGAGGGCGCGGCCGGTGGGCACGATTTCCATCAGCGAACGACCGCTGCTCACCACCGTACCCGGGCCCACCTGCGCCAACCCGGCGACTCGTCCCGCGGTGGGCGCGCGCAGAATGTCGCGGTCGGCATAGTATCGGGAGATGTCGAGCTGCGGGCCGACCTGCGCGAGCTGCTCCTGGATCTGGTTGAGCTCGGTCACGGTCTGCATGGCTTGGGCATCGCGCGTCCGGCGCCGGTTGATCTGCGCTTCCTCGATCGAGGAAGCGCCGGTGATGCTGTCCGCTTGGAGCTGAGCAACGGTGCGCTCGAGCGCACGGACGGTGGTCTTTCGGGCAAAGCCCTTGGCATAAAGCGCTTGGATGCCCTCGAGCTCGTCGTTGACAAGCTCGAGCTGGCGGATCGAAGCGGCGCGCCGGGCGGCTGCGGCCGTGAGTTGCGTGTCCGTGAGCCGCCGGTCTGCTTCCAGGATGGCCCGGTGACGCTCGAACATAGCGAGCTGCGCCTTCATCGCCGCAGCAGCCGTCGGGTCCGCCGATCGGCTGCCGAGATCAGCAGGAAAGATGAGCCTGTCGAGGCCGTCGCGCTCGGCGATGAGCCGCGCCTCGGCAGCGCGAAGGACATCGCGGCGTGCCTGCGCCTGTCGGAGTAGTGCGCCCGAGCGCACGCCGTTGAGGCGCACGAGCGGCTGGCCGGGCCTGACCTCCTGGCCCTCGTGGACGAGCATCTCCGCCACAAGGCCGGTGCCGACGGGCTGGATCGCGAGCCGGTCGCCGCTGACGGAGACCTCACCCGTGGCGACGGCCGCGCCCGAAATCGGCGCGAGCATGGCGAAGAGCAGGAACAGGCCAAAGAAAAGGGTCGCGCCGACGAGGCCGACCCGCACGGTGCGCCGTGCATCGTCGAGCGGGGCGGCTTCGAGCCGCTGCCGCATGTAGCGCTCGATGAGCCGCCGCGTAATGCCGATACGCCTGGGGGCGCCGCCGCCGCCGCCGAAGGGAAGAAAATCGTGCTTCATCTCAAACCTCCGTCGGCTCGCGTGCGATCGAGCGGATCACCTCGGTGCGCACCTTCCGGAACACGCGAGCGCGCGGCCCGTCGAGCTGAAGCTCGCCCTTGTTCAGCACAATGACGCGGTCGACGTGCGCGATCGGGTTCAGCCGATGGGCGATGAGCACGATCGTCGAGCCTTCCTTCTTGAGCGTGGCGAGGGCGGCCGCGAGAGCCTCCTCCCCATCAGCGTCGAGGTGGGCATTGGGCTCGTCAAGGACGATGAGGCGGGGCGAGCCGAACATGGCGCGGGCAAGGCCGATCCGCTGGCGCTGCCCACCGGAAAGGCCAAGACCGCCTTCGTTGACCTTCGTCTCGTATCCCTCTGGAAGGTCGAGGATCATGTCATGCGCGTTGGCGCGGATCGCGGCTATGACGACCTCGTTGTCGTCCGCGCCCGTGAAACGGGCGATGTTGTCGCGGATCGTGCCCGGGAAGAGCCCGACCGACTGGGGAAGGTAGCCGACATAGCGGGCGAGGTTTTCCGGGGTCCAGTGACGCCCCTCCACGCCTCCGATCGTAACCCTTCCGTCCGTGGGTGTGGTAACGGCCGTGATGAGCCGCGCGAGGCAACTTTTGCCGGCGCCGCTCGGGCCGACGATGCCGATGGCCTCGCCGGCCGCGATGTTGAGGTCGACGTTCTTGAGCGCCGGGCGCTTTGAATTTGGCGGGACGTAGGTGACGTCCTGCACCTGGATCTCGATGTCGCGGTCGGGGAGCTTCACCCGGGTGGCACGCGGCGGGGCCTGAACCAGCGCCTTCTGCACGCGCCGCCCGGCGGAGATCGCGTTGCCGATCTGTCGCCAGCCGGAAACAACCGTTTCGAGCGGCGCCAGGGCTCGGCCGAGCAGCAGGTTCGCCGCGAAGATGCTCGCCGGCATCAGCTCGCCACGAATGGCCAGCCAGCCGCCCACTCCGATCATCGCACTCTGCAGGCCGAGACGGAGCGCGCGGATCAGCGCGGATGCGGTGGCGTTGCGGTCGCTCCCTTCGGCCTGGCGGCGAACCATCGTTTCCCGGTCCACGTGCCAGCGGACCGACAAGGCATCTTCCATGCCCATTGCCCGCACGGGGCCGGCGTGCCGCGCGACAGCATCGGTGAACTGATAACTGCGGTTCTGTGCGCCAACCGCCACCCGCGCGCTCTCCCGGGTCGTACGATCGTTCCAGAAGGCGAGCGCGAGCAAAACGAGCGCCCCCGCCGTCGCGATCATTCCAAGCATTGGGTGGACGAGGAAAAGAACGAGGAGGAAAAGCGGGATCCAGGGCACATCGAAGAAGAATTGGGCGCCCTGGCCCGCAAGCGCGTTGCGGAACTGGTCGAGATCTCTCAGTGTCTGTGCGTTCCGGTAAACCGCGCCGTTCTTGGGAGCGAGGTCAATGATGGCCTGGAAGACGCGGTGGGCGAGAATGCGATCGAGGCGGGCGGCGGCGCGGATAAGAAGGCGCGCGCGCACCGCGTCGAAAACGGCCATTGTCGCAAGCGCAAACGCGAGCGCGACGCTGAGGCTGATCAGCGTTTCTACGCTCCCGCTCGAGATCACTCGGCCGTAGACCTGCAGCAGGTAGATCGGCGAGGCGAGAAAGAGGAGGTTGACGCCGCCGCTAAACGCAGCGGCTGCCCAGAGCAGCCGCTTGCACTGCCGGAGCGCGCCTGCAAATTCGTCCCCGGCCTCGAGCTCGGCCGATCGGGCGGCGCTGTCGACCGCAATCGCTTCTGCGGCTGCTTCGATCGCAAGCTCACGCGCTTCCTGGACGCCCGCGGGCGTGAGCTTGTCGCCGATGTTTTGCTTTTTCATTCAGTCCCCCTCATCCGAGACCGCCGGGCAGATCGATGCCTCCGGGGGGATCGGGAGCACCGATCAGCCCCGTCGCGGGTGCATCGTTGGTATCGTCGCCGAGCAGATTGCTTGCGGGGACTGGATCCGCCGCCAGCGAGTCGAGCATGTCCTGGAAAGGATCCGCCGCCGCCTGGGAGGCCGCCTGACCGGCTTCTGCCACAGGGATTACGTCCGTGACGGAGATCAGGCTTACCAAAGTTGCGATGCCCGCGGCCGGGTCCGCGCCCAGCAGATCCTGAACATCGTCCGGAGCATCGGCCGCCGGATCAACGGCGCCGAGCGTTGCGAACACCCCGGTCGGCGCATCGAAGATTTGCTCGGCAGTTACGGGTGTGGATGCCGCCGAGACCTCAGGCGCGGGGCCGGCAGCCGGTGTTTGCACGAGCTCCGTTGGCTGGCTGGGGAGCGTTGTTTGGACGAGGTCCGCTGCGGGGCTCGGCAGCGTTGTTTGCGCAAGCTCCGTTGCCTGACTGACCGGCGTTGTTTGGACGAGGTCCGCTGCGGGGCTGGACTGCGTTGTTTGGACGAGCTCCGTTGCTGGGCCCGGCTGCGTCGCAGACCCTAGTGATGAGCCGCCCGCGGGCGACGCAGCAAGCGGCTCTGTTGCTTGGCCCACCGGCTGGATGACGGGAGGGGAGAGGCTCATCGCTTGCGCGGGCGCGGCGACCGACATCGGCTGAGCGGAAGGTGCAGCCGCTTCCACAGGAGCGACGGTGTCAGGCGCAAGGGCGGGCTGAGGACTCGCTGCAGCCGCATTGCCCACCGGGATCAGCGATCCCGTCGGCAGCTCATCCGATAGCGCCGAGGCGGGGGAGCCTCCGGCAGCTGTCGCAGCTGTGGTGAAGTCGGGTGTGAATGGCACGGCGGGGGGCGACAAAGCCTGCGGCTGAACGTCGGCAGCCTCATCTCCTGATGGCTCGGCGACCGAGTCTTGCTGGCCCTCTGGCAAGGCTTCCTGGACGGGCGCGGAGGGCGCTGCAGCGCCTGCATCCGGCGCGTCGGTACCGAGGCCGCTTTCGGCCTCCCTAAACGTTGCGGCCGCGTCGGGCTGCGCTCCGTAAAGACTGAAATCGTTGCTGCTGGTGGAGGCCAGCAGGCGGTTGTCCGGATTCATGAGGATCCGGTCGGGCATCGGGCGAGGCGCCTTTCACGAAGAGAAGGGCGGACCGGTTGACCCGATCCGCCCGTACAAGTTGAGTTAGTCGAGAATCTCGGTTTCATCATTGGAAGTCGAAGTGTCGGTGATGTTATCCAACATGTTATCGACGTCGTTGTCGCTGTCGGCATCGGTGTCACCTGTGTCGAAGCTGGTCGAGTCGGAGGATGACTCGCCGTCTTCGTCCGTCTCGGAGCTTTCGGTTTCGAAGCTGATGCCGTCGTTGCTCGCGCTGTTGTCCGAGTCAGCGTTCTGCTCAGTGTCGGTGTCGTTGCTGGTGTCGTTCTCGTTTTCGTCGCTGCTGAAAACGTCTGAAAGCCGGCTGATAGCCATTGTTCATCTCCTTTGAGGTTCATCACGAGCATGTTTTCTTCCGTGCTCGTGTTGATCGCTTGGATCGAAGGTAAAAACACGAGGAGAAACAACACGTTCCACTTTTGGTGTGATCGTCCGCGGCGCTCGAACGTGACCTTGTCTGTTGATCTATGCTGGTTCGGATCCGAAACGATCCCCGGCTACCCGTGATTATTGATAGGTGTCGCGGCCGCGACTTTGGTCGCCGGCGAAATGGAACGCTTCACTGGAGCACCACTGTAGGCGATCAGAGCACCTATGGAGGATGAGGCGGAACGGCGAACGCAAGGCCGAACCGCAACCCGCGAAGGCGGGTCACAACAAGGTGACCTCCAGACCTTAGCGCGGCCGCTTTTCCATGAACAGATATCCCGGATCGAACTCTGCAACGGCTTGAAGCCGCTTCCAGTCATGGATGCTGACGACGTCCGACCTGAACGTGACGATCGCTTGCTCCCGCAGCTCCTTCAGGGTCCGGTTCACATGCACGGGGGTGAGCCCCTTCAGTTCAGAAATTTGGCTCTGGGTGAGCGGCAGGTGATAGCTCGCCTGCTGCGTCTGCTTTACAACGCCTAATCGAATGTAAAGCTCGCAAAACAGGTGCGCGATCCTTTGAATGGCTGAGCGGCGGCCGAGGGACAACAACCACTCCCGGTGGATGGACGCGTCCAGCAAGGTCGACAGCCACAGCAGCCGCGACAGGTGGGGCTCGTCCTGAGTGATCGCCTGAAGCCGTTCGTGCGGGAAGACTCCGAGGGTGCTGGGAACCAGCGCCATGACGTTATGGTCCAGGCGTTTCAGGGGGAAGCTGTGAAGATCAACAAAATCACCGGGAACATGCAGTTCGAGCATCTGCCGACTGCCGTCCGCCAGATCCTTGTAGCGGCAGACGACCCCGTCGATGAGGAGATTGCTTGTGGTCAGCTCAATCCCGCTGCGGATGAAGGTTCGCCCTTGGGGATGATCCACCGTGTGGGACATGGCTCCCCGAAGCACAGCTTCCTCACTGTCGCTCACTTCGTCGCGGAGCCGCAACTTCAGCAGCAGCTTGTCGATCATGCTTCCCCCGTCAGCGCGGCCCGCGAGGCCTACCTGTCCACCCCAAAACCGGCGCGCACTCCTATCTCTATCACCCGCAACAAGCCATATGCCCGAAGTCATGCGGATCCCGCTGGCCCAAGTGGGGATGCAAGCTCTTTTCCAAGCATCTCGGATTGCCACGTCTTTGAACAGTCTTGACACGTCCGACGAGCAAAAAGAGCACGTTCGTGGCACGATTCAGCACCGGCCCAGGGGCGAACTCCCCGTGAGAAGTCTTGCGGTTATCTTTGCGGTCACCGCTCGGAAGAGGTGACGAGGTCTGCAGGAACATAATTGCATCAAACCACTATTCTTATTGTGGGGCGGGATGCCGAGGCCTCAGGAGAAGATGGTATGAAACGACTAGTTATAGCAGCAACTGCTGCCGCGCTTTTGGGCGGCTGCTCAACCATGATGCAGGACGACATGGCGATGGGCGGCCGCACTGCTGCCGGCGCCATGGCAATGCCGACGACGGCTTCTGCCTAGATGGAAATGGCGCACAGCGGCGACATGTTCGAAATCGAGTCGAGCCAGCTCGCACTGCAGATGTCGCGCAACGAAGGTGTGCGGTCGTTCGCGCAAATGATGGTCACCGAGCACACCCGGATGATGAACGAGATGATGCGATGGCACCCGGGACGGGGATGAACATGGCCTCGATGCCAATGATGCCGCACCACGCGCAAATGTTGCAGCGGCTCAGAGCCGCTTCAGCGGCCGACTTCGACATGATGTACAAGCGCGAGCAGGTGATGGCGCATCAAGAAGGCGTGATGATGCACCGCACATGTGCAGCGCGTGGTGACAACCCGGCCATGAAAGCCATGGCGGCCCGCGCGGTGCCTATGGTGCAAATGCATTTGACTCGTGCGCGGGCGCTTCCCGGCCGAATGTAATGTCCAGATGGCGAGAGCGGGCTCATGTTGCCCGCTCTCGCTTGTTCAAAACGCCACGGCGCATGACCCGCAGCATCTATGCTCGGGACGAGCCGGTGCTCGACCAAATCGTTCTGGTGCTCTGCGCGCAACTGGCAGCACGCAACTCCTAAAAACCATTTCTACTGGTTTCCTATAGATCCGGGGAAGAGCAGACACCGCCGCTTCCCGTTGCAGGTTCAGAGGCTCCGCCAGCCTCCGCAAACGCCCTGGCCGACTTCAACGATAGACGAGCCGCCAGCTGGAGCGAGAGGCGCTGGCTCTCCTGATCGGCGCGAGTCATCGATCAGCGCCGGCTCGTGGCCACTGACGCGTCCGCGCGCGGGAAGATGATGTCCGGAAACGAACGCTTCCTGAATGAAGATGCTCGAGCTTCGAGGAGACTTCGAGGAGAGAGGAAAGGCACGTTTCTTGCTTGGTCAAGGAGCGCGCGCTTCTTCGCGCCCTGCCGGGTCGCGAAGAACAGCTCTCCCAACTTCGGACTTGCCCTATGCTACATTTGTGGCATGTTACATTTGTAACATGCGAGTCGATTCGTGATTTCTTCTCTTCCAAGGCGTGAGCGGGAAATCTTCGAGATCCTGTGCAATCTTGGCGAGGGGACCGTTGCAGACGTGCGCAACGGCATGACCGATCCGCCAAGCTACACCGCTGTTCGCACGATGCTCGGGCGCTTGGAGGCGAAGGGCCTGGTGTCGCACCGGGCGGTGGACCAGGCCTATGTCTACAAGAGCGTGGCCCAGCCCGCGAAGGTTCGCGAATCCGTCCTCCAGCAGCTCGTAAAGACCTTCTTCGAAGGCTCTGCCGTGAGTGCGGCGACAGCCCTTCTCGGGCTCACCAGGAAGCTGGAGGCGGAAGAACTGGAAGCGCTGCAGCGCGCAATCGATGAAGCAAAGGAGCGTCAGTCATGAGCCTGCCGTTTTTCGCCGAGATGCTCGTCAAATCCGCCGTGATTGCCCTGATCGGCCTTCTGCTCGGCTGGCTTCTCAAATCCCGCAGCGCGGCCGATCGGGCGGCGGTGCTCCGGCTCGCAATAGGGCTGATTCTCCTGCTTCCAGTCATCTCCTGGTACAGTCCAGCGCTTCAGCTTGAAATCGCCGCGCCCGCGCAAATGGAGGCTCCGGACGGCGCTCCTGCGGCCGAGAGGAGAACTGGCTGGCCGCGGCGCTGATTGCATCCGACGCCACGGCCCCGGCGGCCGAGCCCGCGCCTGCCGGTGTATTCGAAGATCCCGTCAGCCTGATCGCCATAGCGTATCTTGGAGGGCTGCTGATGGGCGCAGGTCAGCTGCTCGGCGGGCTTTGGGCGCTTGGCCGCTGGACACGGTCCGCCGAACCGCTCCGCTGCCCGGCCTGGGCGGGCGCCTTTGATCGCATTCGAGGAGAGACGGGCCTCACCCCGCGCGCCAGTCTGCTGCTTTCGAACGAGGCGCCGGCACCTTTGAGCTGGGGCTGGCTGCGGCCAGTCATCCTGATAGATCCCGACACCGCGCGGCGGCCGCAGGATGCCCACGCGATACTCGCGCACGAAGCGGCCCACATCGTCCGCAACGATTGGCCGGCGCTGATCGTCGCGCGCGCCGCATCGGACGACGCATAAAGGCGATCCTCGATGATCGCCTCCGTGAGACGCGCTCCGGGTCAGCCCTCGCGATGCTGGCGATGGGCCTTTGCGTAGCCGCTGCGGGCCCCGTCTCTGCAATGAGGCTGGTGGCGGCGCGGATCACCGCGCCGGATGTCGCGGCCACTCCTGCGGAAGTTGCGACAACATCAGCATTACCGATCGCGCCGGCCACCAAGAGCACGCTTGCGACGGCTGCAGTGGAGCAGGAGCGGCCTTTTCTAGACCCGGCCCCCGAACACCCTCTCCTGACGGTGGAGCAAGCCGTGGAAGCACCCGCCGTGCCCGACAGGGCGATAGCTCGGGGCGGCGCTCCCGCAGCGTCTCCGAGGCTGGCAGCGATTGCCGTGCCGCCCCCGCCCGCAGTGACGATGGCGGAACCTCCGGTGCCCGCGGCACCCCCGGTGCCACCCGTGGCTCGTGCGGCGGCCATCGGCAACGCGCTCCTGGACGTGGACACTCTGGTCCGGATGAAGATCCACGGTGTATCGGCTCGCTTCATCAGCGAGATGGCCGCCGCCGGCTACACGCGCCTCAGCGCTGATCAACTGATCAACATGCGCATCCACGGCGTCGGCGCGGAGCTCGCACGGCGCGCCACCGCCGCGGCGGGGCGCCGCCCGTCACCTGACGAGCTGGTAGATCTCGCGATCCACGGCAGCCTCCGCTGAGCCGTGCGCTGCGGAACGATAAGAGTGTGAAGGGACAGACGATGCGTATCAGCCACATGCTTATGACAGTCACCGCCGCGATCCTCATGCAAGTTCCGGCGACCGCCGCTTCCCCGTCCGAGGAAATGTCGGTGGGTTGGACCATCGCGCCGGCGGGCAGCCGGGCGGACCAGGTTCAGTTCGAGGTGGAGTATGCGTCAGCGAGCAGCCGGTCCCAGCTTTCACGTCCAGTGCACATGTCCGAGCTCGAAGGTTTGAGCCAGGCGCAGCTTGGCTCAACTGAAGGACGGCCTGTGCGTTTTCGCATCGCACGCGAGGCCGGCACGCTCGACTGCACCGGGATCGTTCGTCAGGCGCGCGGCACTGGCGGCTGCCGCTTCTCAGGCAGTGACGGGTTTGCCGACGCCGTCACCCGGCTCGGGATCGATCGGCCGAATACCAAACAGCTATTTCACCTCGCAATGGCAGGCGTCGGGACGCCGCTGCTGAAGGAACTGGACCGACAGGGCTATGCAAAACCGACGCTTTCGCAGCTCGTCGGGCTCGGCATCCACGGTGCCGATCTCGACTATTTGCGCG
>JALYNE010000082.1 GCA_030773375.1 Pseudomonadota bacterium | reverse complement strand
AAGCTGGGCGAGCTGACGCTCCGCTACGGCCGCGCCCTCGGCCGCTTCGGCAACCATGAGCGTTTGCCCGGCGGCGGTCAAAGCGCGTGCACGAGCGCTGCGGCTCGCCTCTGCTTGGTGGGAGATGGTCGCACCGCAATCCGGTTATCAGCGTCAGACCGCACCATCAACACCAGGCAGCTGGCGAGGCGTCTTCGTCGCTATGCTCCGCGCAAAGGCTTCGATGAACCTCATATCGCGGCGCGCAGCTTGCTTGTTGTGAAGGGAGCCGGCTAGCTTGATGCGAGAAAGTGGCGAAACGCGCCGGGACGGAGGCTGGGAGCTCAGATGGACACAATGGCCACACGTCCGGCGGTAGCCGAAGCGGTGCCTTCGCTTGCGGCGGCGTTGGCGCCCGAGTTCGGGCCGCGGCTTCTGACCACTCTCGCCGCCCGCGCTCACTACGCCCGCAGCGAAGGCCATCATGGCGAACACCTGCCGGATCTCGTGGCGCGGCCAGTCTCGGCGGAAGAGGTGCAGCGGATCGTGCGCGCGGCTGCGGAATTTGGGGTGCCGGTCGTGCCTTATGGCGCAGGCACCTCGCTCGAAGGCAATGCCGCGGCGGTCGCGGGAGGGCTCTGCCTGGACCTCTCCGGCATGACGCGCGTGCTGGAGATCCAGACGGAAGACATGCTGTGCGTCGTCGAGCCGGGCGTGACGCGCGAGCAGCTCAATGGAGAGCTCCGCGCGACGGGGCTCTTCTTCCCGGTGGACCCAGGAGCCGACGCGACGATCGCGGGCATGATCGCAACAAGGGCAAGCGGCACCAACGCCGTGCGATACGGGACCATGCGCGAAAACACGCTCGCCCTGAAGGTCGTGCTGCCCGACGGGAGCCTCATCCGGACGGGTACGCGTGCGCGCAAGTCGGCCGCGGGATACGACCTGACGCACCTCTTCGTCGGCTCGGAAGGAACGCTCGGCATCACCGTCGAAGCAACGCTTCGGCTTCACGGCGTTCCCGAGACCGTGCTTGCGGGCAGCTGGCCGTTCGAAACCCTGGGAGGTGCGGTGCAAACCGTCATCGCGACGGTGCAGGCCGCCGTTCCGGTGGCGCGGATGGAATTGCTCGATCCCGCAGCCATCGCGGCCTGCAACGCCTATTCGAACCTCAATCTTCCGGTGCAGCCCACCCTATTCCTCGAACTGCACGGGTCCGAGGCGCATGTTCACGAGCAGCTCGAAATGGTCCAGGCGATCGGCGCCGAATTCGGCGGCGGCACGCTCGCGCGGGCCGTCGAGACGGAAGCGCGCTCCCGTCTCTGGAAGGCGCGCCATCAAGCGCTGCCGGCGGCACGGGCGATGCTCCCCAACGCCGTCACTTGGGTGACGGACGTATGCGTGCCGATCTCGAGGCTCGCCGATGCGATCGGGCAGGTTCAGAACAAGATTGAAGCGGCCGGACTCGTCGCGCCCATTCTCGGCCATGTCGGCGATGGCAATTTCCACGTCTTCTTCGTGCTGCCACCGGAGGACGAGCAGGCCTGGGCGCGTGCCCGGGAGATCAACGAGGCAATGGTCGAGCACGCGGTTGGCCTCGGCGGGACGTGCACCGGCGAGCACGGGATTGGCATCGGCAAGCGCGCCGCGCTGGTGCGCGAGCACGGAATGGAAGCGGTCGACCTGATGCGCCGCCTCAAGGATGCTCTCGATCCCGAGGGGCTTTTCAATCCGGGCAAGCTCTTCACGAGCAGCGCGGACGCCTAATCCTCGAAGATCTGCTTGGGCGAAGCCTCTCGCTCGCTCCCGACGATGCAGGTCAGGAACGCGACGGCGGTGCCGACGCAAAGCTGGTAGGAGAAAGCCAGCGACTTCCACGACGCGGGTAGCCCGAGCATGTCGACGATATAGCTTTGCTGGACCGCGATCGCGAGGAAGCCCGTCGCCAGAGCGCATATGACGGAAGCGGAATTCCCGCGGCGGGTGAACAAGGCGGTGAAGTAGACGCCCAGCAGCCCGGAATAAGCGAAGCTCATGACGCCAAGCGCGAAGGTGAGGAGCGGCGCGTCGGTATATCTCTGCCAATAATAGCAGAGGACCGACATCGCCAGCAGCGCCAGCGCGAGGAGGATCATGCCGACGCGGCCGGCCTGGACGAAGTGCTTCTCGGAGTGCTCGCCCCGCCGCTCGATCCAAGGCCGGTAGAAGTCCTGGATCAGTACGGACGACATGGAGATGAGCCCCGAATTGACGGCGGCCGCAGCGAGGATCCCGACGGCGACGAAGCCGCACGCCCGGAGGGATGTGCGTCAGGATGAAGTGCATGAAGATCGTGATCTTCTCGCCCCTGAACTCGCCAGCCGCGTCCGCGCCGGCGCTCGCGCCCATGATGTCGGGCCGTTCGTAGAAAATGTAGAGAAGGGAGCCGATCGCGAGGAACAGGAGCACCACGGGGATCGTGGCCAGTACGGATACATAGAGGGCGCGAGTGCCGTCCGACGAGTTCCTGCCGGCGAGCAGCCGCTGCGTCGTGTCCTGATCGAGACCCAGGCTGGCAATGAAGAGCAGCACCACTCCGGTCAAGGTTGCGATCAAGGAGAAGGGCGCCGCGGGATCGAGCGAAAGATCGAGGAGGCGGAGCTTGTTTTCGCCGGTCGGGGTCGAGGCGAGGGCTCCCACGATTTCGCCCGTGGAGGCAGGGATGCTGGCCCGAAGGATGAAGAGCACGGTGAGCGCCGCCCCGACATAGAGCAGGACCTGGACGAGATCGGTCCAGATGATCGAGCGGAGGCCGCCGACGAAGGTGAAGGCGATGCCAAGAACGACGAGCACCAGCGAGGCGACGAACACATTGAATGGGTCGATGTCCGCGAAGATGATCATCGAGACGGCGATCGCCGCCAGATAAAGGCGTGCCCCGCTCGCGAAGATCCGGCCGACCAGGTACATGCCGGCGGCAGCCCGCATCGCGCGAACGTCGTACCGGTGTCTCAGCAGTTCGTAGACTGTGGTGACATTGAGCGCGTAGAAGCGGGGAATAAGAATCGTGGCGACGATGTAGGCGGCGACGATCGGGCCGAGATAGCTTGTGAGATAGGTATAGTCGCCGCGAAAGCCGTAATCCGGCGCGGCGAGGAAGGTCGCCGCCGACTGGGTGGTCGAGAGCACCGATACTGCGAGCAGCCAGATCGGCACCCGGTGGCCGGCCAGGAAATAGTCCTGCGCGTCCCGCTGCCTCCGGGTCGAGAGGATGCCCGCAGCCGCGAGAAGCAGGACATATGCCGCGACGATCGCCCAATCCAAAATCGTGAACTGCGTCGACATGTCTTCCCTTCAGCGCGAGGCTTTCCCGATCTTCGCCAGCCGGTCCGGTGCTGGTCAAGGTGTCCGGTCCCCGGCCACCCAGCCGACCCGCTTGCCGGACAAGCTCGCGTGAGGGAGCAGTCGGGTTTTCCACAGAAAAGCGCATGAAGAAAAGCAGCTTAGGCAATGCTGAGGAAACCAACCTGGATTGGCATCGTTACCGGGTGATCGGCGACTGTTTATGGCCTCCCCCGATGAGAGACACGGCGCTCTCGCCTCCACGCGTCCACCAATCCGGGCCCAGCATGCACGCACTGATCATTGAACCACAGGCATTTACCGCCTGCGACATCGAAGACGCCCTTCGGGATATCGGCTACACTTCGTTCGACTTCGCGATGACCACAGAAGATGCCATAGCCGCCGCAGCCGAGCATCGCCCCGACCTCATCACCGCGGCGGTTGAACTCACTCCGGGATGCGGCATCAGCGCCGTTGAAGCGATCTGTTCCGAACAGCCAGTCCCGGTCGTATTCATCACTCACGCGGAGAAGGTCGTCCGTCAACGCGATCCCGAAGTTCCGGTGGTCAAGAAACAGCCGTTCAGGGTGAGAGACCTTTCCGAAGCCGTCGCGGTGGCCAGAGCACTTCTCCACAAAGTGCGCACCGGCTTCTCGGCCCGAAGTGCCACAGACGATTGAACACGCTTTTCTGATCCGGTCAGCTCAAGTCCCTTCAAGCTTCGGCCACTACGCCGCGATAATCAGGATCCTCCAAAGCCCGTCCTGCTCCCAAAGCCACGCAATCCAGCGGATCGGGCGCGACAACCACCGACAGTCCGGTGGCGAGCGACAGCGCTTCGTCGATGCGCTGGAGCAGAGCTCCGCCGCCGGTGAGGACGATGCCTTGATCCATGATATCGGCTGCAAGCTCGGGCGCCGTGTTTTCAAGTGCGGTGCGCACCACGCCGATGATCTGGCTCACCGATTCGTGGATCGCGTCGATCACCTCGGTCTGGCTCATCTCGATTTCTTTAGGGACGCCTGCCGACAGATGACGCCCGCGGACGTTTATGGTCGGGGCCTCACCTGCTGGGGGCAGCGCGCTTCCAAGCTGATGTTTGATCCGCTCCGCGCTTGATTCCCCAATGACCACATTATGTTTTCGGCGCACCGAAGCGGCGATGGCTTCGTCCATCTTGTCACCGCCCACACGGACGGACGAGCTGTAAGCCAGGCCGCGCAGCGACAACACAGCCACTTCGGTCGTGCCCCCGCCGATGTCGACCACCATTGCACCGACCGGCTCGATCACCGGCAGCCCTGCGCCTATGGCCGCGGCCATAGGTTCCTCGATCAGCCACACCTTGGAGGCACCCGCATTGGTTGCCGCATCGCGGATTGCGCGGCGCTCGACGGAGGTCGAGCTGGAGGGCACGCAGATGACGATTTCCGGGTAGCGCGGCAATCGAGAACGCCCGCCATGAGCCTTATGGATGAAATGTTTGATCATCTGCTCTGCAACATCGATGTCGGCGATCACCCCATCGCGCAGCGGACGGACCGTGCGGATATTTTCGGGGGTCTTGCCCATCATCAGTTTGGCGTCACGACCGACGGCCTTCACCCGCTGGATGCCGAGGTTGGTCTCGATCGCGACAACGGAGGGCTCCCGGAGAACGATGCCCTTTTCGCGCACGTAAACCACAGTGTTCACGGTGCCGAGGTCGACCGCCATGTCGTGCGAAGGAAGCCTGAACAGGCGAGAGAGCAGCATCGGCGTATCCATGGGGCAAGCGGGCGAGGCGAAGACGGCTGGCCCCGACCTTCACCGCGGTGCGTGAGGGGCGCCGGACCTGCTTGTGAGGCGAAGCACCCGAGGGCAAGCGCTAACTGCGCCGGCGGCGGCCGAGGCATCAAGGAAGTCGAGGACAGCACCTGGCTTGTCAGCTCATGAATTATGATCTGGGATATATCGACCTGGAGCAACGTACCTTGCAAACCTCGACAGCCGGTTCGCGCGAGGTTGTCACCCATGTCTTAGGTAGGTTGTGTCACTCATGTGTCCGGGCTGGACCCGCTTGAGTCTGGAGCGGGCGAAGGGATTCGAACCCTCAACCCCAACCTTGAGTGGGTTACAATCGCATCCTTAGAAGAGTGCGCTTACCTCATCCGCGAGGAAGAGCCTCTCCCCGTGCTGCCGGGGCTGTTCGAGGATGTCCTGGAGCGGCTGAAGGGACGGCCTATTGAGCTGCGAAATCCCAGGCGGTGAAGCGCGGATCGCACGAATCGCTCGGGGCCGGTGTTCTCACCCTTTACGGCACGCATAATCTCGCTGCGCTTTCGCGGATCGAAGGTATCAGACATTCGCGCCGCGCCTAAGATGCACCGCGTGCGACGCGCCTGCGGGATCGCGGACACGAGGAGACAAGTCGCGCGAGCAGTCAGATCCGATCAAGAGCAGCCCGAGCTGTTGAAGTGAGAAGAAAGAGTCGGTCAGGTCGCAACGGAAACGAGCGAAATCCGAAGCGATGGTAGAAGGTTGAAGCGCCCTCGTCCTTTGCATCGACAAGGATAGCATAGACTGCGACGCTCCGACTGGCGGAGAGCGTGCGCTGGACCGCATCGGCTAAAAGGACACCCCCAAGCCCTTGACCCCGAACGCGCTCCGCTCGTGCGAGCCGTCCGATCAGCGCAGCAGGAATCGCCTCGTAGCGAGGGAGCTTGCGCGCGAGGTCCGGAGGCAGGTCCGACAAGCCGAGAGTGTAGGAGCTGAGAGAATAGAAGCCGGCTATCCCCTCCGCATCGCTTGCGACGAACACGCGTGAGAGGTTCCGCTTCTCGTCCTGGCTTGCCCGGTCGCGGAACCAGGTATCAAGGTCAGGCTGGCCGCACGTGAAGGCAGACCGGTCATGACGCGGCGAGAGCGGTTCAATCGTAAACCGCAAAGCCGTTCAGCCGATAAGATCGCGGTGGTGGCGGAGTGCTGCGATGAGCACATCAGTCGGCTCAGGCTGGTTCCGCACGGCCTCTAGGAAGGCCTCGCGATCGGCGCCGGTCAGCACCATGCGCTCGTGCTCGTCAAGCACACGCCGGGCGCCCTCATACGCAAGGTCGCCGGCGGTGAGGCCGGTCACGAACATGGCGCGTTGAATGAGCTGCTTAGCTGAGGGTGCCAGCCGCAGCTCAAGACGTGCGGTCTTGTTCTCCCGGTCCTCGGGTGAGCGCTTCGCGTTGGACGAGCTTGCCATGTTACCTCCGATCTGGCATAGTTGTACGGTATGTTGCCGTGCACGGCAAGCTGTGTTCGAGACGTCGTGCCGGCGCTTCTCCTTCGGGAAGCAGGCCGAGGAAGCAAGTGGTGGTGGAGCGAACCATTTCAGGGAGGCAGGCTCAGAGGGCGGCACCGGCCGGTGCTTATCCCCGCGTCGGGCGTCAATTTCCACCGTTCGGCTGGCGGCAACCTCGGCAAGTAGCGCCGATCCCGCGACGATGCGCGATCTCGGCTGCTTCCCCCGCTTCTCGACAGGGGGCGGGGAAGCAGAGACGGCCCCGCAAGGCCGTTCGCAAGTATCAGAACTTATTCATAAAAACTGGAGCGGGCGAAGGGATTCGAACCCTCGACCCCAACCTTGGCAAGGTTGTGCTCTACCCCTGAGCTACGCCCGCTCGGCTGCTGAGCCGCCCGATCGGCACGCGAGGCGTGCTGCGGAGCGACTGAGGTGAGGCGGCGGCTGCTAGCATGCACTTTTCGGCCCCGCAAGCCCCGATGTCATGGACTTGGCAGACAGGCCCCTGATACCACATAGGGGCGGCAACGAACCGGCTGGAGAGTGAACAACGTGGCGACCCTGGGCTTGAGCGCGGCCGACCGCGAGGCAGTGGAAACGTTCAGGAGGGACGTAATCGAGCCGTCGATGACGTCGCTCGTGATCCTCGATTTCTGGGCGGAATGGTGCGGCCCGTGCAAGCAGCTGGCGCCCGTGCTCGAGAAGGTTGCGGCGGATTACGCCAATCGCGGCGTGAAGCTCGCTAAGGTGAATGTCGACGAGAACCGCGTGATTGCGGCGCAGTTTCGAGTTCAGTCGATCCCAACGGTTTACGCCATCTTCCAGGGCCAGCTCGTCGCCGACCTCACGCCGGCGCGGACCGAAGGGCAGCTGACGCGGATTCTCGACCAGATTCTGACCCAGCTTCCGATCGAAGGCGAGGCGCAGCAGCTTGAAGCCGAGATCGAGCCGCTGATCGAGATGGGCGAGGAAATCCTTGCCGGCGGCGATGCGCCCCGGGCGGTCTCGGTCTTCGAGCAGATCCTCGAAATGGCACCGGAAAACCCGGAAGTGATTTCCGGGCTTGCGCGTTCGCTCGTTTCCGACGGGCGGACGGATGAGGCGCGGGCACTGCTCGATGCGGCTCCCGCCAAGGCGGCGAACGACGCCGCAATCGCGCGTGCGCGCTCGGCGCTTGCACTGGCGGAGGTGGCGCCGGCGGACGGCGATACCGCCGAGTGGGAGCGGCGGCTCGCGGCCCGCCCCGATGATCACGAGGCTCGATACGAACTTGCGGGCGCGCTCATGGCAAAAGGCGACCGCGACGGCGCGGCCGACCAGCTTCTGGAGATCATCCGCCGCGAGCGCGAGTGGAACGAAGGCGCCGCGCGCAAGCGGCTGCTCCAGTTCCTCGAGGTCGTCGGCCTGGAAGATCCCTGGACCTCGCAGCAGCGGCGGCGCCTGTCGGCGATCCTGTTCACGTGATGAGCCTGTTCACATGATGCGCCGGTCCATGAGGCGCTTGGATTGATGGTCAGCGGCGACCTCATGCGCGTTCCAATCTTTCCGCTCGCGGGCGCGCTCCTCCTGCCGCGGGCGCAGCTCCCGCTCCATATCTTCGAGCCCCGCTATCGGGCGATGGTCCGCGATGCGCTTGCGAGCGATGGCGTCATCGCCATGGTCCAGCCCAAGGACGAAGCGGAGCCGCCGCGGCTGTTCGAAATCGGATGTCTCGGGCAGATCGTCGGCTCCGAGCAGCTCGACGACGGCCGCTTCAACATCGTGCTCGAAGGCATCACCCGCTTCAAGATCGTGTCGGAAGCTGAGGTGGCAACGCCCTACCGGCAAGTCGATGCCGACCCGGCGGGCTTCGACGATGAGCTCGATCCCGAGCCGCTCGCGAGCATTCAACGCGCCGAAATCGAGCAAGAAGCCCGGCGCTACGCCGACGCGCTCGGTTACGTGGTCGATTGGGATGCGGTGAGCCGGCTCGACGACGAAATGCTGGTGAACGGCATTGTGCAGATCGCGCCGCTCGACACCGTCTCCAAACAGGCGCTGCTGGAGGCGCGCGATCTCTCGACCCGCGCCGATCTCCTCGTCCAATTCATGCAGTTCCAGCGGATGATGCCGGGCGGCGCCGACGGCCCGGAAACCTTGCAATGAGCCGCGAGGCAGCGGAGCTCCCCGAGCGCCTCCTCGAAAAGCTGGTCTGCCCCCTCTCGCGGACCAAGCTGGTTTACGATCGGGAGAATAGCGAGCTCATTTCCGAGGCCGCCGGAATTGCTTACCCGATCCGGAACGGCACGCCCGTGATGCTGGTTGAGGAGGCTCGGCGACTGGACTGAGGAGGGCAAAGGTGGCTGCGGAGGACGAGCGGCAACGCGGGTTCGACCCCGCCGACCCTTATGTACGCGAAGCTCAGACCTTTCCCGAGCTTCGTCCCGATCAGATCGAGCGGATAACGCCCTTCGCACCCCATTGCGAGCAGCGCCCGATGATCCTGGAGCTCGAGGACGGCCAACGCATCATGGCCCGTGCCATCGTGATCGCGACCGGCGCCACCTACCGGGCCCTGGATCTTCCCAATTTCGGCAAGTTCGAAGGGCAGGGCCTCCATTATGCCGCCACCTGGATCGAGAGCAGCCTCTGCTCGAACGAGGAAGTCGCCGTGGTCGGCGGGGGCAATTCGGCGGGTCAGGCGGCGGTGTTCCTCTCGCAGCACGCAGCCCATGTGCACATGCTCGTGCGCGGCGAGGGCCTGTCGGCAACCATGTCCGACTATCTCGTCCAGCGAATAGAGGCTGCACCCAAAATCACGCTCCACCCGCGTAGCGAAATTACCTGCCTCGATGGCGAACGTCGGCTGGAGCGCGTGACCTGGACCAATCGCAAGAGCGGCCAGAGCGAGACGAAGGCGATCTCGAACCTGTTCGTGATGATCGGCGCAGTCCCCAACACGCAGTGGCTGCAGGGCTGCATCCCCCTCGATCGTGGGGGTTTCATCGTCACTGGGCAGGACGAAGAGGGCATGGCGCTGTCCTCGCCCTATGCGACACAGCGCCCGGGCATCTTTGCCGTGGGTGACGTCCGCTCCCGCTCAACCAAGCGAGTGGCTTCCGCGGTGGGCGAGGGATCGGTGGTGGTCCAGGCGGTGCACGGCTTCCTGTCCGAAGCCGAGCCGCCGGGGGCCTGATCGCCCCTCCGAGCGCTTCCGAACAAAGCGCGAGGCAGGCTTAGACTCGTTCCCGGTTGGAGTGAACCGGGAACGACTCCGCTTTTCTCTGTTTGCCGTGCTTTCCGAGCCGTCAGGTGATTTCACCTGACTGACAAGCACTCTAGAGCAGACTGCGCTTAATCTGACCCGTTCGCCCTGAGCCTGTCGAGGGCTGTCCTTCTTTCCCTTCAAGGGCAAAAAAAGGGGCTTCGACAAGCTCAGCCCGAACGGAAAAGAGCACTGATCCCGATTTCACGCAAGTTGCTTTAGATGGTGAGACCGCGGAGCAGCAGCGGCAGATCGCCGCTCTCGCCGCGCGCTTCGGCCATGAGTGTGCTTTTCAGCGGCCCCAGCCGCTGCACGATGCCCATGCCGAAGCGGCGGATGGCCGACGCGGTGCGGCCGGGCACCGCGTATATCCGCGTCAAGCTGTCCGTTGCCGCTGCCACCATGAAGGTATCGAGGCTACGCCAGCGTTCGTACCGTGCGAGAAGCTGCGCATCACCAAGGTCCATGCCGAGGCGCGCCCCCTCGACCAGGACCTGGGCGAGCGCGGCCGCATCGCGGAAGCCGAGGTTTAGGCCTTGCCCGGCGATCGGGTGGATGCCGTGCGCGGCATCGCCGACCAGCGCCAGGCGCTCCGCGGTGATCGTCGTGGCGTGATGGAAACCGAGCCGGTAGAAGGAGCGCGGGCCCACCATCTCGATCGCCCCAAGGAAGCCGCCCATCCTTTTCTCGATCTCATGCGCCAGTGCGCGGTCGGGCAAGTTCAGGATCGCGGTGCTGTCGTCCGCGGGGACCGACCAGACGATGGCTGAGCGTGTGCCGGGAAGCATCGGCAGGATCGCGAAGGGGCCTGTCGGGTAGAATATCTCATAGGCGACGTTCTCGTGCTGACGCTCGTGCGCCACCGTGAC
>JALYNE010000081.1 GCA_030773375.1 Pseudomonadota bacterium | reverse complement strand
TTCCGACCGGCTCGAGAAGAATTTCCGCCGCACGGTCTTCGCCGCTCCTGGAGCGACTAGCCTGCACGGTGCTGCGCCGCGTTCCCCCGGGGGCTTCGGCCGCCGGGTGGTCGGCCAGTAAGGCGGGCGCTCAACATGGCAGATACCAAGCCTTTCGCATCGCTCTCCTCCGGTCTGCTCGCGCGCAAGGGCGCGGCCAAGCCCGCCATGCGCCCTCAAGGCTTCGGCCAGATCGGCGTCAGCCTGGATGACCTTGGCTGGAACGACATGGGATATGGGCAGGACGCGCCAGCCGCTGCCGCTTACACGCCCGCGCGGGAACCCACCCAGGTGGTGAAGCCGATTGCAGCCTTGACCCTCCCCCCGCCGGCTCCCGAAGAGGCGCCAGCCGTCGTCGAGCAGCAGCGCGCGATCGAGGCAAGTTTTGCGCCGGAGGCAAAGACGGTCCGGCCGCCGCGTGCACGGGGAGCCGCGGCCACCACCGCCGCGCCGCGGCGGCAGCGCGCCGCCTCCGGCAGCAAGGCGAAGACCGCTTTCACGCTTCGGCTGGATCCCGAACGTCACCTGAAACTGAGACTGGCCTGCGCGCTCAGACACTGCTCGGCGCAGCAGATCGTCACCGAAGCGCTGGATGAATTCCTGGCTGGCGTGCCGGAGCTCGACGGAGTCGCCCAGCAAGCTGCGGCAGGCAAGCGGAACTGAAAGACGGAGTGTCCAAGATGAAGAAGGCTGTTGGTTTCAAGTTCGTCGCATCGGCCCTCGTCCTCGGCCTCACGATGGTGGGTTGCAAGCCCGGCGGCTATCGGGTCGCTTCAACGTGGGGAAAGGCACCGCAGGCGGAGGAGGGCGCGTCAAGGCTGTACGCAGCGGCTCAGCATGCGGTTCAGAAGGGCGACTTTGCAGAGGCGCTGACGCTTGCCGAGCGGGCTGTCGAACTCGCACCCCGCGATGCCGGTTACCGGATGCTGCTTGCCGACCTTTATCTCAAGAACGGCCGCTTTCTCTCGGCCGACACCGCTTTTAGCGACGTGCTGAGCCTCGATACCGGCAATTCACGCGCGGCGCTGAGCCGGGCCCTCGCGCTCATCGCCCAGGGCAAAACGGGCGAGGCGAGCATCGAACTCGACCGCTTGTCCGCCACTGCCGCTCCGGCTGACGTCGGCCTTGCCTTTGCGCTTGCCGGCCAGCCGCAGCGCGCGATCGAAATGCTCCAGCCGGCTGCCCGTGCGCCTGAAGCCACTGGGCGGGTCCGCCAGAATCTGGCGCTGGCTTATGCACTGGCGGGCGAGTGGCAGAAGGCCCGAACGGTCGCCGCGCAGGACCTTTCCCCGGCTGAGCTCGGGGCCCGGCTGGAACAATGGGCAGCCTTTACCAATCCCTCGGCGCCGCACACGCAAGTCGCCGCTCTGCTCGGCGTGACGCCGGTGGCGGATGCGGGCCAGCCGATCCGGCTTGCGCTCGCTCCCTCGGCCCAGAACCAAGCTTTTGCCGCCGCCACGGTTTCGCGGGCCGAGCAGGCCTCGGTCGGTGGGCCGCTACAGGCCGTGCCCGCCGCTCCAGTCTCCGCTCCCGCGCCCGAGACCGAGGTGATGGTCGCTGTCGCCGAAGTTCCGGCTCAGCCGCCGGTTGCACTCGCCTACGAGGCCCCTGAGGAGGCCCCCATCTTCGCCGCAGTGACTGCGCCCGAACCGGCCGATCTCCAGGCCCCACTACCCACCGCTTCTTCGGCAATGGCAAAGCACGAAGTTGTTCAAACGGCGCAGGTGACCGCAGCGGTAAAGGCGCTTGTCCAGCCTGCTGCGCATCCAACCCGCGTCGCAGCGCTAGTCGCTTCCGCGCCGATCAAAGCGTTCGATTCCAAATCGAAGGAGTCGGCCGGGACGCGCTCTATGAGCCGTTACGTGGTACAGATCGGCGCTTATCGCAGCCCGGTCCAGGTGGAAAAAGCGTGGAGCCAGGCCCAGCGCCGCTATCGCCTCGCAGAGCACGCCCCGCTTAGCACCACCGTTTCCATCCCCGGCAAGGGCGTTTTCCACCGGCTCGCAGTGTCGGGTTTCGAGGCCGCCGGCGATGCAGCCCGAGCTTGCCAGTCGATCCGCGGCAAAGGCGGCGCTTGCTTCGTCCGGCCAACGGCCGGGGATGCACCGGCCCGATGGGCAGCCCGCGGTGTGGGGCGAAGCGCCTGAAGCAACAGCGGCCCGACAACCACTTGATCCATTCAGCGGCGGCCTGAGGGCCGCCGCTCTACTTAGAGTGCTTGTCAGTCAGGTGGAAATCACCTGACGGCTCGGAAAGCACGGCAAACAAGAGGAAACTGGACCAGTTCCCGGTTCAATCCAACCGGGAACGAGTCTAGCGCGCAGCGCGCTTGCCGCGTGTGAGAAGGTCGAGCACCGCCATGCGCACCGCGACGCCAAGCTCCACTTGCGAGAGGATGAGGGAGCGCTCCGGGTCGTCCGCGACATCGCCGTCGATCTCCACGCCCCGGTTCATTGGTCCTGGATGCATGACCATTGCAGCAGGTGCCGCACGAGCGAGGCGTTCGCGCGTCAAGCCATAGCGAGCGTGATAGTCGGTGAGGGAGAAGGCGAGCTCCGTTTCCATCCGCTCGCGCTGGATGCGCAGCATCATGACGACGTCGGCCCCTGCCACGGCCTCGTCGAAATCAGCAAATGCGCGCACGCCCTCCGGCAGCGTCTCGGGGAGAAGTGCATCCGGCCCGACCACGCGGACATCGGCGCCAAGCAACGGCAGGGCGCGCAGGTTGGAGCTGGCGACGCGGCTATGCCGGATGTCGCCGCAGATCGTCACCTTCACGCCCTCAAGGCGCTTGAAGTGGCGGCGGATCGTCAGCGCGTCGAGCAGTGCCTGGGTAGGGTGTTCTCCCTGGCCGTCGCCGCCGTTCACCACGGGGCAGTCCATCACGGTTGCGACCTCGCGCGCCGCGCCGTTCGCCTGATGGCGAATCACAAGAATGTCCGGGCGCATGGCGTTCAGCGTCTGCGCCGTGTCGATCAGCGTTTCGCCCTTGTGGATGCTCGATCCCGCGACGTGAAAGTTGGCGACCAGCGCCCCGAGCCGCTTGCCGGCAATTTCGAACGAGAAAAGCGTCCGCGTGGAATTTTCGAAAAACGCATTGACCTGGATGATGCCCTGGAGCCGCTGGTCGTGCCGCCCGATCGCGCGATTGAAATCGGCCCAGCCATCGGCTTCGTCCAGAATTTCGCATATGTCTTGTGCGGAAAGCCCCTCAATGCCGAGGAGGTGGCGGTGCGGGAAGGTGTCGGCCATCGCCAGCCTCTAGACCAAATCGATGCCGTTTCGCCAAGCTCAGTTGGGTCGGGAGCTTCTTCTCTCGGGGGGGCGCCTCAGCCCATGGTGAGCGCGTCGATGGCGCCTTGCAGGATGTAGGCGGCGGCCATCTTGTCGACCAGCTGCGCGCGCCGGGCGCGGCTTGCGTCGGCATCGATGAGCGTGCGGGTGACCGCCTGGGTGGACCAGCGCTCGTCCCAGAGGAGGATCGGGAGCGCGAGTGGCAAAAGATTGCGCGCAAACGCCCGTGTCGACTGGCTGCGCGGGCTTTCGCTGCCGTCGAGGTTTAGGGGGAGACCGACCACGATGCCGGCAACCGCCTGCTGGCGCATAAACGTTTTCAGCTTTTCCAAATCGGCCGAGAATTTACCGCGTTTCAGGAGCTCGGCTGGGGTGGCGATCGTCCAGCCGGCATCGCAGAGCGCAATGCCGATCGTCTTGGTGCCGACGTCGAGCCCGAGCAGGCGGCCGCCGTTCGGCAGGCTTCCCCGGAACTCGGCGGCGCTCGCGGTAATCATCGGCTGAGGAAAGTCTTCAGGCGAGCTTGCGCATCCGCCCTGATGTTGGACCAAAACAACGCATAGTCGAAGACGTGGTAATTGTTGCCGGGCAGCACATAAGGGGGAAGGTCCGAAACCTCCTGCCCAATGATGAGGAAGCCGGTTACGTCGCAACGGGCGGGGACGCCGCCGGCACGGAGCACCGCCTCGGTGAGGTCCGTATTGGGGATAAGCGTCCCGAGATTGGCGGTTGCCCGAGCTTCGTCCCCGATGTTGCCCGTCAGCGGGTTCACGCACAGCATCGGCGATCCGGCGCGCGGCTTCCCGTTGGGTGCGACGGAGGCGTCATAGACGTCCGTCACCATTTGCGGGTCGGCAGGCTCGCCGAACGTCTGCCAGGACAAGATGCAGCCCGCCTGTCCGGCCTGCTCGCATCCCGGCAGGCCCAGAAGCTGAAGATCTGCCGTGGTCGAGATGGGCCAGCCAACGACGTAGGCCGCAACCACACGCCTGGCGAGCGGCTTGCCCGCGATCCGCTCGCGCAAAAGCCGCGTCAGGTGCAAGCTGCCCTGGCTGTGCGCCGCCAGAATGATCGGACGGTCCTTCGGAGCTTGTCCAAGAAAGGCTTCGAAAGCGGCGAGCACATCCTTGTACGCAAAGGCCAGCGCCTTTTCAGCGTCGGCCTTTGTGGTCAGAAACGCGCCGAAAGTCGCCTGCCGGTATTTGGGTGCCCAGATCTCTCCGATGCCGTTGAACACGCTCGCCTGGTGCTGGACGAACAGTCGCGCTCGTCGTTGCGAATCCTCATGGTCGATCGGGGCGTTCCAGCGGGAGCGGTCCAGAAATGAGGTCGGATGAATGAAGAAGACGGAAACAAGCGGCGGCTGCGGCTCGGCAGGCGGGACGAAGCCGGTCGGCAGCCACAGCGCCGGATTGTTGGGGATGTCCGGCCGCGCGATCCACAGAGCTGAACTGGCATAGGTGGCGCCGGGCATGGGCACTTCCGCGAATGCCGCTGTCGGCACCATGGCTGCCCGGATGAGCTGCCGCTCGAACAGCCGGTAGCCGAGCGCAGCCAGCAGCATGAGCACCACCAGCCCCGCCACAATCCACAAAAAACGCCGCGCCAACATTCACTTCTCCAAAACGGGGCGGGGCTCCACAAGCCGAAACGGCCGGAGCTTTCAAGTGCGGCGCTTGATGCAGTGCAGCAGCGGTGGTAGCGGCCCAGCGTCGTTCACGCGCCGCTTCCCAAGGAAACCATGTCCGTCGATACTGCCACGGTCCGCCACATCGCGAGGCTTGCCCGCATCGCCGTCAGCGACGGCGAGGTCGAGGCGCTCGTTCCCGAATTGAACAACATCCTCGGCTGGGTCGAGCAACTGCAGGAGGTCGACGTCTCTGGTATTGAGCCGATGACGGCCGTTATTGCCAACCGCCAGCGTCTGCGCGCCGACGACGTCACCGACGGCGCGATCCGTGACCAGGTGCTCGCCAATGCACCGGTTGCAGAGCATGGCTTTTTCGCTGTCCCGAAGGTGATCGAGTGATGGCCGAGGCAGGTCGGGAGCGGGTCCAGCCCGTTTTTTGCGGGGCAGGAGAGACGGCGTGAGCGCGATCACCGATCTTGGCGTCAAGGCCATACGCGACGGCTTCCGCAACGGCGACTTTTCAGCTCGCGAGGTGGCCGATGCGTTCAACGCCGCGGTCGCAGGGGCGCGGGGATTGAACGCCTTTGTCGTGGAGACGCCGGAACTTGCCTTGGCCGCCGCCGAGCGCGCCGACGAAGCGCGCGCGAGCGGGAACCTAAAACCCTTGTCCGGCGTGCCGCTCGGCATCAAGGACCTGTTTGCGACGAAAGGCGTCCAGACCACCGCTTCCAGCCGGATGCTCGAAGGCTTCACTCCCACCTACGAGTCGACCGTCAGCGGCAATCTTCTTGCCGCCGGCGCCGGAATGCTCGGCAAACTCAACATGGACGAGTTCGCGATGGGCTCGTCCAACGAGACGAGCGGCTTCGGACCCGTGATTTCGCCCTGGCGCCGCAGCGACGGCGGCAATGCGCCCCTGACCCCAGGCGGCTCTTCGGGCGGATCGGCGACGGCGGTCGCGGCGCGGATCGCGCCGGGGGTTACCGGCACGGACACGGGCGGGTCCATCCGCCAGCCCGCCGCCTTTGTCGGCATCACCGGGATCAAGCCAACCTACGGGCGCTGCTCGCGCTACGGCATGGTTGCTTTTGCCTCGTCGCTGGACCAGGCGGGGCCGATGGCCCGCGACGTCCGCGATTGCGCGATCATGCTCGAGGCGATGGCCGGCTTCGACCCGAAGGATTCGACTTCGCTCGATCTGCCGGTGCCGCAATGGGAGGCGAACCTTTCCTCCGACATACGCGGCAAGCGCATCGGCATTCCAAAGGAATATCGGATCGAAGGCGTTCCCGAGGAAATCGATCGGGTATGGGAGCAGGGGATTGCGTGGATGCGCGATGCCGGTGCCGAGATCGTGGAAGTCTCGCTTCCGCACACCCGCTATGCGCTGCCGACCTATTACATCATCGCCCCCGCCGAAGCATCGTCCAACCTCGCTCGCTATGACGGCGTCCGCTACGGGCGCCGCGTCATGCCGGGGCAGGGCGGCCTCACCGAAATGTACGAAGCGACGCGCGCCGCCGGGTTCGGCGCGGAAGTGAAGCGCCGCATCATGATCGGCACCTATGTGCTCTCAGCCGGCTTTTACGATGCTTATTTCAACCAGGCGCAAAAGGTGAGGGCGCTGATCGCCCGCGACTTCGAGCGCGTCTGGGAGGAGTGCGACCTTCTTCTTACCCCCACGGCGCCCTCGGCTGCCTTTGCGCTCGGCGAGAAATCCAACGACCCCATCGCCATGTATCTGAACGACGTCTTTGCAGTTCCCGCGAGCCTTGCCGGCCTCCCGGCCATTTCGGTCCCGGCCGGGCTCGACAAGCATGGCTTGCCGCTCGGGCTCCAGATCATCGGCCGGGCCCTCGACGAGCAGGGCGTTCTCGACGCCGGGCTCGCCTTCGAGGAGCGGGCTGGCTTCACGGCACGTGCGGAGGCTTGGTGGTGAGCACTTATCGGATCCAGGGCGCGACCGGCGAATGGGAGGTCGTGATCGGCCTCGAAGTCCACGCGCAGGTCACCTCGCGTGCCAAGCTCTTCTCGGGCGCTTCGACCGAATTCGGCGCGGAGCCCAATGCCCAGGTCAGCCTTGTCGATGCGGCAATGCCCGGCATGCTGCCCGTCCCCAACCGGGAATGCACCGTCCAGGCGGTCCGCACCGGAATGGCCTTGCAGGCACAAATCAACCCTTGGTCGCGCTTCGACCGGAAGAACTACTTCTACCCCGATTTGCCGCAGGGCTATCAGATCAGCCAGCTTTACCACCCGATCGTGGGCGAGGGCGTGATCGAGATCCTGCTCGACGAGAAAGACGAAAGCTCGGCCAAGCAGGTCGGCATCGAGCGCATCCACCTGGAACAGGATGCCGGCAAGATGCTGCACGATCAGCACCCGTCTTTTTCCTATGTCGATCTCAATCGCTCGGGCGTTGCCTTGATGGAGATCGTTTCCAAGCCCGACATGCGGTCGCCCGAAGAAGCAGGCGCTTATGTCCGGAAATTGAGATCCATTCTCCGCTACGTCGGCTCGTGCGACGGCAATATGGAGCAGGGCTCGATGCGCGCCGACGTCAACGTCTCGGTTCGCCGGCCGGGTGAGCCCTTCGGCACGCGCACCGAGACCAAGAACGTCAATTCGGTCCGCTTCATCATGGCGGCGATCGAATATGAAGCCAGCCGGCAGGTCGATGTTCTGGAAAGCGGCGGCAAGGTCGTCCAGGAAACGCGCTTGTTCGACCCTGACCGGGTCGAAACGCGCTCGTTGCGCTCCAAGGAAGAAGCACATGACTACCGCTACTTCCCGGACCCGGACCTTCTCCCGATCGAGCTTTCGGACGCCTTCCTGGAGGAGTGCCGCGCGAGCCTTCCCGAACTTCCTGACGCCAAGCGCCACCGCTACGAAACGGAGCTCGGCCTTTCCGCCTACAATGCAAGCGTGCTGACGGCAGAGGTCGAGACCGCACGCTGGTTCGAGCGGCTTCTGGCGGCAACTGGCAAAGCTGGGCCCGAGATCGGCCGTGCCGCCTCCAACTGGGTCATTTCCGACCTGTTCGGCGCGCTCAATCGCCTGGGCAAGACGATCACGACCAGCCCGGTCAGTCCCGAGCAGGGGGCCGAACTGCTGGCCCTTGTTGCCGACGGCACGCTCTCCGGAACGCTTGCCAAGCAGGTGTTCGAGATCATGCTCGAAACGGGCGAGGACCCCGGCAGGATCGTCGAGGAACGGGGCCTGAAGCAGACTTCCGATACGGGCGCCATCGAGGCGGTCATCGCCGGCGTCCTCGAAGCCAATGGGGACAAGGTCGCTGAATATCGGTCGGGCAAAGACAAGCTCTTCGGGTTTTTCGTCGGGCAGACCATGAAGGCCATGCAGGGCAAGGCGAACCCTGCGGTGGTGAACGACTTGCTGAGAAAAGCCCTCTCCTGACGAGCCACAAGCCGGCATCCGAACGACTTCAGCGGCAGCGGCAATTCACGATCTGCCTCAACGATACACGGCCCCACCGCCCCACTGGCGGTCGAGCGAGTGAGCGGTGCGCACCAGGCCGGGGCGGCTTTGGCCTCACGCCCTTCCTCGTGAGATATGCATGCGCCTTTCCAGCAGACGCAGGGTGAGGCTTTGCTTCTCGAGCTTCAGGGCGAACCCCGCTCGTGTCACCTGTTGCGCCGCCGCAACGTTCAGAACTTATTCAACTCGTCGATGGCACAAAACGCCTCGTCGCAGCTTTACAGTGGTAGAAGCGAGTCGAGGGAGAAGGGCGATGTTGAGGTCCATCGAAGCGAGTGCAGGCAGAGCTTTGCCGCACGACCCGAGTTCGCGCGGCTATCATGCGGTTTACCGGCCGGGCGAAGTGAACCGCTGCCCCGCTTGCGGCCGAGCCCACTGGTACGTCGGGCGGTTTTCGGCCGAGTGCGGGTTCTGCGCCGCCGCTCTGCCGCTCGCCGAGACGGGCATGCTCGGCACCGGCTTGTTCCGCACACCTCACGTCCGCCTCGAGGAAGCTGCCTGAGCGGAGCTCGCTGGCTGAGCCGTGCCCATGTCGCTATGGCGGCGCGATGCGGCAGGCCACTGGACTCATTGATGTAACAACTGAACGCCAGGGCCTTCTGGACATCACGCCGCAGCTTTCCCGCTGGGCGACGGCGCAAGGCATGACCGCAGGCCTTCTCACTATATTCTGCCGCCACACCTCCGCCTCGCTGCTCGTCCAAGAAAATGCGGCACCCGAAGCCAGAGCCGACTTGGAGGCCTATTTCGCCCGCATCGCGCCCGAGGACCGGTCCGCTTACGCGCATGACGAGGAGGGGCCGGACGACATGCCTGCGCACCTTCGGGCGGCGCTGACGCAGGTCCAGATCTCCATTCCCCTTATCGACGCGCGCCTCGCGCTCGGCACTTGGCAGGGCATCTACCTGTTCGAGCACCGGCGCCGTCCGCACCGGCGCAGCCTCGCCCTCCATCTTATCGGCGACTGAGCGGTCATTCAGCCCCATGAGCCTTGAGTCCGTCCGCGCCTGGCTTTTGAAGCAAGCACCCGATCTGCCGATCATCGAAGTCGAGGAGAGCACCGCCACCGTGCATCTCGCCGCTGAAGCGCTGGGCGTCGAGGCGGGGCGAATCGCCAAGACCCTGGCGGTGCGGGTCGGGGGCGAAACCTTTTTGCTCGTCACCCGCGGCGATGCCCGGCTCGATAATGGAAAGTGCAAGGCCGAGTTCGGCGGTCGTCCGCGAATGCTGGGGCCGGAGGAAACCTTGGCTCTGACCAGCCATCCGGTCGGCGGCGTTTGCCCATTCGGGCTGACACATCCGCTTCCCGTCTATTGCGATATATCGCTCCAGGCCTTCGACACCGTCTTCCCGGCGGCCGGATCGCTCAACAGCTCGATCAGCGTCACGCCCGAGCGGCTCGCGTCGCTGGTGTCGAGACGCTGGGTGGACGTTTGCCGCCTGTCCGACGATGGGACCGGGCACCCCGCCTCAGCGTGAAGCGGTCTAACAGCAGCGGCTGATTCCAGCTTCGGCGCCGCCGCCGAACCGTTTTTCTGCACGGTCGGCGAGGAACTCCGCCGGGGTCATCACCGGCTCGCCCGGGTGCGCCGCCTGGCGGTGTGCGACGTAGGTATCGTAATCGGGAACGCCGACCATCAGCCGCGCGGTCCGGGCTGCGCCACGAACGGCGTCACGCAACCGCATCCGCCACCTCCCTGGTGGTCGGTACGTCCGAGGCCCGCGCAGCCGCGATGGCTTTGACGCCATAGAAAAGCATCGCCACCACCACCGTGATGAACAGCGCGCACAGGCCCGTATTGACGTAATCGTTGAAGATGACCTGTCGCATCTGCCCGGCACTCTTTGCGGGAGCGAGGATCTCGCCGCGCGCAAAGGCATCCGAATATTTCGCCGCGTGGGCGAGGAAGCCGATCTTCGGGTCGGAGTGGAACATCTTCTGCCAACCCGCAGTCAGCGTGCAGATCAGCAGCCAGCTCAAGGGCAGCAACGTAACCCACGCATAACGCTCCCGCTTCATGCGGAAGAGCACCACGGTGGCCATGGTGAGCGCGATTGTGGCCAGCATCTGGTTGGAAATCCCGAACAGAGGCCAGAGCGTGTTGATGCCGCCCAACGGGTCGGTAACCCCCTGATAAAGGAACCAGCCCCAGCCGCCCACGGCGAGCGCCGTCGCCGCGACGTTCGCCGTCCAGCTCTTGGTATCCTTCAATGGCGCAACGAAGGTTCCGAGCAGATC
>JALYNE010000080.1 GCA_030773375.1 Pseudomonadota bacterium | reverse complement strand
GCCGTTCCATCTTCGCCCACTGATCATCCCGAAGAACCAACCGAACAGCCTCCATCACAAACTCCTTTCAAGGAGTTTGAATCAGACCGCGTGGGCGATGGGAATCCTGAATCTCAACAGGCCCTAGAGTGAACCGGGAACGGCTCCAGTTTCCTTTGTCTGCCGTGCTTTCCGAGGCGTCAGGTGATTTCCACCTGACTGACAAGCACTCTAGCCTCGAGGAGGCTTGCCGCAGTCGCGGAGCTCCCCGCTCGCGGGGCCAGCCGATGACGGCCCAAGCCGCGCCCGCGCGAAGAGCAGCAAGATGGTGGGCCAGAAAAGAGTGTTCACCAGATCGTGCAGCCCGGCATCCCAGCGCCACCGGCCGAGGGAGACCATATCGTCCCACATGTCCAGCGCCTCACCGGCCGAAGCGGCAAGCGCGGCTGCAAGCCAGGGCAGGAGCGAGCCAAGCGATTTCCTCAGGATGAGCGCCGTTCCGATCATGACGGCAAGGCCGACGTGGACGTGCAGAGCGTCTCTGGAAAGGTCGGTGGCCGAAACGATGGCGACCTTCATCGTCTGGAACGCGGAAGTCCCCATCATCCCTCCTTTGACGGCAGGTCTGAGCGTCAGCTGTTCCCCTGGATCAGGTCACCCAGGGGGCCGAGGAGAGAGCCTTCGCCGCGGCTCTGGCCGCCGGCCGGCATGGCGGCGGCGAGCATCCGTCCAGCGAGGCGCGCGAAGGGTAGCGATTGGATCCAGACCCTGCCCGGCCCGGTGAGGCGGGCAAAGAACAGTCCCTCGCCCCCGAAGAGGGCGCTGCGCACCCCTCCGGCGCCGACCAGGTCGAACTGGACGGACGGCACGAAGGCGGCGATGCAGCCGGTGTCGACGTGAAGCTGCTCTCCCGGCCGAAGCTCGCGTTCGATCACGGTGCCTCCCATCTGCACGAACACCCAGCCGTCCCCGTCGAGCTTCTGCATGATGAAGCCTTCGCCTCCGAACAGGCCGGTGAGGATGCGCCGCTGGAAGTGGATGCCGATCGAAACCCCCTTTGCAGCGGCGAGGAAGCTGTCCTTCTGGCAGATAAGGGTGCCGCCAATGTCGGCGAGGCGGAGAGGAAGGATCGCTCCGGGCACCGGCGCGCCAAAAGCGACGCGCGCCTTGCCCGAGCCGGTGTGGGTGAACACCGTGGTGAACAGGCTCTCGCCCGTAACGAGTCGCTTGCCGGCGCCGAGGAGCTTGCCCATGAAGCCGCCCTCCTGGCCGGCGCCGCTGCCGAAGACGGTGGTCATATCGACGCTGGCGTCCTTCCACACCATCGCTCCCGCCTCGGCGACCGCGCTCTCGCCGGGATCGAGCTCGACTTCGACGAACTGCAGATCCTGGCCTTTGATTTCATAGTCGACGTCGTCGGAGACGCCGGTTTGGCGGGTATGGCTTTGGGGGGAGCCCCAGGGGGATTCGGGCATGAGGGACCTCGCTCAAAATGCAGCCGGGGTTGTAACGCGCGCAGGGGAATGATCCAGCGGGACTTTGCGCCGTCGACGTGCAGCGTTGAGACTGGCGGCTGTCACCATCCGCCATCAGCGGCCCGCGCACCCCGATATTCCGCGACGCGGCGCAACGTGGCCGCCGATGTGGTGGGTGGAAGGTCGTCCAACGCGAAGAAGTCCCCTTCCCCGACTTCGAACGCGTCCGCCCTCGGTTCCCCAACCGCGACGCCCCGGAAGAGGAAGATGGTGTCCCGTTTGCCCTCTGACCTGGAAAAGTGGGTTGAAAGGAGGGCCAGGCCAGCAAGACCGCAGCCAAGCTCCTCCTTGATCTCGCGCCGGGCGGCGGCCTCCGGTGCTTCGAACGGGCAAATGCCGCCGCCGGGAAGCACCCAGAGCTCGGACCGCCCATAGCTGTTGCGGATCAGCATGAGCTCGCCCGCCGCGTTGAAGAGCATCACCTTGACCCCGCGCGTGCGCGGGCGGAGCAGCTTCCACAGCTTCTTGCGGAGCCGGTGGAGGAGGTCCAGCGCACGGTTCATGAAAAGGGCCATAGCCGCGGTTGAAAGCGATCACGAGCATTGTGCCCTCGCCCTGCCGCCGGCTCGCGACGCGCCTGTCTTGCCGAGCAGGAGGATCTTGCCACTGCCGGGTTGCGGCTCACCAGCTATTTCCGGGTGCTTCGGACCGCGGGCAGCGCCTCACGATCCGCGATACCGCTCAAGCCAGGCTATTCGCCGATCGTCTTCTGAGAGTCCGCAGCCGTCCAGGATCAAGAGGGCCATGGTCCCCGAATTCGGACCTCCCTCCCCGGCTTCCTCCAACTCCTTGTCGCAGTGGTCGTATCGTGTTTTCAGCCACTGGCGCTGCTGCGCCCGCAGCTCTTCCCGGGCGGCTTCGGTGGGCAGACGCGCCAAAGCTCTACGGTAGGTGGAATTCAGCAGCGCATCGAGGCGCTCCGCTTCGGCTGCCGAGCAATTCCGCATATGAATGGTGACACCGCCGCTCCGGTCCAGGCATCGAGCATAAACTTTGCTTTCACGCTGCTCCGATTCAGCCGTGGACAGCTTGAACGACGGATAGCTGCCGGGCCCCACGGCTGATGCGGGGTCATTTGGTGCCTGCGGCGCCGTCTCCGGCTGTTTCGATGGTGTCGGTGCTGCTGATCCCGCCGGTTCACCGGGCTGTGCGGCAGGAGGGCTGGCCGCGTTTTGAGGTTCGCCGCAACCGCCAAGAAACAGCAGGGCGACGGCAACGCCAGTGCGCAACATCGTTCCGACAGCTGCCCGAGCTTTGCCTCTCGTGCTGCTCACCCGGCAGCAGGAAGATAGATCTCCCCGCCTTTCTCACGGAACTTCTCGCTCATTTCGGCCATGCCGGCTTCGGCAGCCGCTTCGTCGGGCGCCCCTCCACCATTCGCCATGGGCGAATGGTCCCCCTCCCCGTTCCGGGGCGGATCGGCGGCGAGGAACGAGCCCGTGCTTTGCTTGGCTGCGAAGTCCCTCACCTCTTGCGTGATCTTCATCGAGCAGAATTTCGGGCCGCACATCGAGCAGAAATGAGCCGTCTTCGCGCCTTCGGCCGGAAGCGTCTGGTCGTGATATTGCTCGGCCGTGTCGGGGTCGAGCGACAGGTTGAACTGGTCGCGCCAGCGGAATTCGAAGCGGGCGCGTGAGAGCGCGTCGTCGCGCATCTTGGCGGCCGGATGGCCCTTGGCGAGGTCGGCGGCGTGGGCGGCGAGCTTGTAGGTGACGACGCCCACCTTGACGTCGTCCCGGTCGGGAAGCCCGAGATGCTCCTTCGGCGTCACGTAGCAAAGCATCGCGGTTCCGAACCAGCCGATCATCGCAGCGCCGATCGCGCTGGTGATGTGATCGTAGCCCGGAGCAATGTCGGTCGTGAGCGGCCCCAACGTGTAGAACGGAGCCTCGCCGCAGGCCTCGAGCTGCTTGTCCATATTGGCCTTGATCTTGTGCATCGGCACGTGGCCTGGGCCCTCGATCATCACCTGGACGTCATGCCGCCACGCAATCTGGGTCAGCTCGCCCAGTGTCGCGAGTTCGGCGAACTGAGCTTCGTCATTGGCGTCGGCGATCGAGCCGGGGCGGAGGCCATCGCCCAATGAGAAGGCGATATCATACGCCTTCATGATCTCGCAGATTTCCTCGAAGCGGGTGTAGAGGAAGCTCTCCTTGTGATGGGCGAGGCACCATTTCGCCATGATCGAGCCGCCGCGGCTGACGATTCCGGTGACGCGCTTTGCCGTCATCGGGATGTAGGGAAGCCGCACGCCGGCGTGGATCGTGAAATAGTCGACGCCCTGCTCGGCCTGCTCGATCAAAGTGTCGCGGTAGATCTCCCAGGTCAGATCCTCGGCGATGCCGCCGACCTTCTCCAGCGCCTGGTAGATCGGCACCGTGCCGATCGGAACCGGTGAATTGCGAAGGATCCATTCGCGCGTGTCGTGGATGTTGCGGCCGGTGGAGAGATCCATGACCGTGTCCGCGCCCCAGCGGATCGACCAGACCATCTTGTCGACTTCCGCGGCGACGTCGGAGGCGACGGCGCTGTTGCCGATATTGGCGTTTATCTTGACGAGAAAGTTGCGGCCGATCGCCATCGGCTCCGATTCCGGGTGGTTGATGTTCGAGGGAATGATCGCGCGCCCCCGCGCCACTTCGTCGCGCACGAATTCGGGCGTCACGTAATCGGGGATGGAGGCGCCGAAATCCTGGCCGTCGCGAACCTGGCCCCGGAGCATCTCGCGGCCGAGATTCTCGCGCACCGCGACATATTCCATTTCAGGCGTGATGATGCCGCGGCGGGCGTAATGCATCTGGCTGACATTCGCGCCGGCGCGGGCGCGAAGGACCCTGCGGCGCACGTTCGGGAAGGGCTGCACGCCGCCCGAGCGGTCGGGGCCGAGCTGACCATTGTCCTCGGGGCGAAGCTCGCGCTGATCCACTTCCTCGACATCGCCGCGGCTGCGAATCCAGTCGCGGCGAAGCTCGGGAAGCCCGGCCATGATGTCGATGCGGGCCTCCGGATCCGTATACGGGCCGGAGCAGTCGTAGACGCGCAAGGGCGGCTCACCCGACGACGGCTCGAGCTGAATCTCGCGCATAGCAACGCGGCGCTCGCCGACATAGACCTTGCGGCTGCCGCGAATCGGCCCGGTGGTGACTTTGAGCTCGGTACGGGCAGGAATGTCGGCCATTTCGCTCTCCAAAATTGCGGATGGAGAGCGGGTGATTCCGTTCTCCCTCCCTACGGGCCCATCGCGTCGGATGGAACCCCTCGCCGGTATTAGCCGGATCAGGTTCAACGGGTCTCGGAGCGCCTCTCCGACTCTCAGCCGCAGGATGATCGCCACCAAGCAGGATCTCGCTGGCAACCCTGGAGCGGCCCCCCGGGGAAACGCACCCATAAGCGAAAGCGGAGCATCGCGGAAGCCGGCGCGTTTCCCCATCATGCACGTCGTCGAAATCTTTCTGCCGCTCCGCGACGATCAGGGCCGCCGCTTCGGAGCCGAGCTTTACGGCGCGGTGCGTGAAGAGCTGGTGCAGCGGTTCGGCGGCCTCACCGCCTTCACCCGCAGCCCGGCCGAGGGCCTTTGGGAGAAGAAGGAGGGTGAGCGCAGCCAGGACGAGATCGTCATCTTCGAAGTGATGACGGACAGGCTCGATCGTGGCTGGTGGGGCGGCTATGGCACGAAGCTGGAGAAGATGTTCCAGCAGGAGGTGATCGTCATCAGGGCCCGCGAGGTGGAGCAGCTCTAAAGCAGGAGTTGCAGCTCGAGCGCATTGCCCTCGCCTCCGCCCGTCTCATCGAGGCTGGAAAGCGTGAGGCCGAGGAGGCGTATGCCTTTCTCGGCCGGGAGAAGGCCGCGAAGCAGCGTCTTGCCGACTTCGAGGAACTCCTCGCGCGCAGCAACGGGGCGTTCGATCGAGCGGGCGCGGGTAACCGTCTTGAAATCCTGATACTTGACCTTGAGCGTGACCGTCCGGCCGCGGGCCCGCCCCCGTTCGATGCGCGCCCAGGCATAGCCGGAAACCCGATCGAGCTCGGTGAAAAGGTCGGCTGCTTCGACAAGGTCGAGATCGAATGTGCGCTCGGCGCCGATCGACTTGGAAGGGCGGTCGCCGCGAACCTCCCGGTGGCAGATGCCGCGGGCGAGATCGTGATAATAAAGCCCCGCGCTTCCGAAATGCGCCGCGAGGAAGTCGAGGCTGCGCGCCTTGAGATCTGCGCCGGTTTCGATGCCGACGGCTGCCATCTTCTCGGCCGTCTTGGGGCCGACGCCGTGGAATCGCTTCACCGGCAGCGTCTCGACAAAGGCGGGCCCGCGGGCAGGGGTCACGACGCATAGGCCGTTCGGCTTGTTCTGGTCCGAGGCCAGCTTGGCGATGAACTTGTTGTAGGAAACACCGGCCGATGCCGTAAGGCCGGTCTCCGCCAGGATCCGGGCGCGGATTTCGCGGGCGATCCAGGTGGCGACGCCGATCCCTTGCTTGTCCTCCGTGACGTCGAGATAGGCTTCGTCGAGCGAGAGCGGCTCCACGTGGCCGGTATAATCGTGGAAGATCGCCCGGATCTGATTGGACACCTGCCGGTAAACGTCGAATCGAGGCGGCACGAACAGGAGCTCCGGGCAGCGGCGCTTGGCCGTGATCGAGGGCATGGCCGAGCGGACGCCGAACCTCCGAGCCTCATAGCTCGCGGCCGCGACGACGCCCCGCGCTTCGCCATAGCCGACCGCGAGGGGCTTGCCCCGGAGCTCGGGAAAGTCGCGCTGCTCGACCGACGCGTAAAAGGCGTCCATGTCGATATGGATGATCTTGCGGGCGAGCGCCTCGTTCACGCCCTGTTCTTAGCCAAGCGGAGCGGGCTTTAGAAGCTATAAGCGAGCCCGAGCGCGCCGAACCATTGATTGGGCGTCCCTGCGTCCGCAACGATGGGGCTGCGCCTGAAATCGTCCTGAAGTCGGCTGTAGCTGCCGACCGCGAACAAGGAGAGGCCGCGAAGGAGGTCGCCAGTCACGGCCTGGCTGCCGAATAGGTTGACCGACCAGTTTTTGAAGCCGCCCTCTGCCTGGAACGGCCTCAAACCCGAGGCGCGGCTGCCGGCCGGCGTCACGTCGAAATAATAGCTGGCATAGCCGTCACCGACAAATTCGGCGGCAAGGCCGACTCCGACATAGGAGAAGCGGCTGAGCGGCGTTCCATATTCGATCGTGGGCATGATGACGTGGCTGCCATGCGCGTCAGCCACGTCCTCCATATAAGAGAGGCGCAGCGCAAGCGTGTCGTATTCGCTGGTGATCACGCCCGTCTTAGCGATGCCGACGAAGCCGCCGACCTCGATCGCCGTATCGAGTTCACCGAGCGCCCTCACCCGTGCGTCCCTGATGCTGCTCGTGCGGCTCACGCGGGCGCCCACGACGGGCCCAAGGGAAATGTCGAGCTGCTCGCCAGGTGCTTCCGGGATGGCGTCGAAGTACAGCTGAAGCCCGCGCGTGAAGAAACTGTAGCCTCCGACCTCGCCCCGAATGACAGCTGCCGGGATCAGCCGGTAGTTGTCCGATCCTTCGTAGCTCGGCACAATGCCCGCTCCGAGACCGATGCTGAGCGAATTGCCGTCGTCCTCCGGCAGCGGCGTCTCCTGTGCCAGAGCGGGTCCCGCCAAGACCATGGCCGCTGCCACGGTCGCCCTCGCTGCCCTTCGAAGCATCCGCATTCCTTCCCTGTTGCCGAAGCGAAAATCCGCGCCAGCCGCAAAAAGTTCCGGTCTGGGAACGACTCTCGCACGGCTGACCGGCTTCGGCAGAAACCCGAGCGCGCGAGTCGTCGGATTCTCACCGCGCCCCTTTGCCAGATCCTGTTCTGCTTTTGCCCCATATCGTTGCGCCGGGTGACGGGTTCCAGCGACTAAGGCTTGAGCGCCGCATCGTACCAAAATGACGCTGCCGGGGCGCGGTGCCAACAAAACGTAGCTTTGGCTGAAGCTGCTGATGTAGAACCAGTCTTCTATGGCGCAGGGCAAAAGAGACGGGGTGCTGATCGCGGGTGGCGGGCTCGCCGGCAGCCTTGCGGCTATTGCGATGGTGAAAATGCGTCCGGAGGTGCCGATCCTGCTCGTCGAGGAAGGCGACACGTTCGGCGGTGGACGGACATCGGTCTTCTTCGAGAGCGACATCGACGAGGCGGACCGGTGGCTCATCGAGCCGATCGCGACCCACAGCTGGGAGGGCTATTATGTCGCCTTTCCCGGCAACAGCCGGAAGATAAAGGCACCCTGCTTTGCTGTGCGCGGAGCCGATCTCGATCGGCTCATCCGCGAGACGCTGCGTCCGGACCAATATCGGCTCGGTACCAAGGCGGTCGCGGTGCGCGATAATGAATTGGTTCTGCTCGGCGGCGAGCGGGTGAAGGCCGATGGCGCGATCGATGCGCGCGGCGCCGCGAACCTGTCCATGCTGGAGCTCGGCTGGCATAAATATTTCGGGCGCGAGTACAGCTTCTCGGCACCCCACCGGGTGGATCGGCCCGTGCTGATGGACGCGACGGTGGACCAATCGGACGGTTATCGCTTCGTCCGCTGCACGCCTTTTTCCGAGACGCGGATGCTGGTTGAGGACTGCTACCATTCGCACGCGCCGGAGCTGGACGGAACGCTGTCGGCGGAACGCCTCGATCAATATCTCGCGATGCGCGGGTGGAAGGGCGGCACCGTGGAGCGGGAGGCGAGCGGGATCCTGCCGCTGGCGATCGGCGGCGACTTTTCCTCCTTCTGGCGAGTCGGCGGAGCGCGAGTCGCGAGGATCGGGCTTCGGGGCGGGTTCTTCCAGCCGACCACGGGTTCCACGCTGCCGGACGCGGTCCGGAATGCCACCGTTCTTACGGAGCAGCGCGATTTTGCGGGGGAAGCCCTCCACGATTTGTTCGAAGCGGAAGCGCATGCGCTCTGGCGCAGGCGCGAGCTGCAGCGGAGCTTCAACGCGACGCTCCTGGAAGCGCGGCCGGAAGATCGCCGCGCGGTTTTTGAGAACGTCTATCGGCTGGACGCCCCCTTGATTGGCCGCTTCCATGCCGGACGGACCGGGGTCCTGGACCGTGTCCGGCTTGGCAAACTGGTCAGATAAAGCCGACACTCCGTCATGCGCGAAGGGCGCAATCCAGTGCGGCATCTGGATCGCTACCGACGCCGCTGAAGATCGCGCCGCTCCTCGCAATGAGCATTCCGGCCAGCGCCTGATCTTCAAGGCGTTCTAGACCCGTTCCCGCTTGGATTGCACCGGGAACGGGTCCAGCTTCCTTGATTTGCCCTCCTTTCCGAGCCGTCAGGTGATTCGACCTGACTGACAAGCACTCTAGGTGCGCCGGTGCGCGAGGATTTCGAGCGCGTCCGCACTGCGGCGCCAGTGGCCAAGGGCGCGCCAAAGAAGGATCGTCAGCAAAAGGCCGAGGCCGACCAGGGCCAGGAGGGCGTAAGTGATCGCTTCGAGCCAGCGGGCGGCATCAGCCGGCGCCTCGGGCGGAGGCGCGACACCGCTGGCGGCAGCTGCCGGCTGGCGTGCGACTGGAGCCGCTGGATCCCGGCCAGGCCGAGCAGGCAGCGGCTGGGGCCCCCGCTCGGGCTGGGCAATGGGCCAGGCGCGCGGCTCGACCCTCATTCGGCTTTTCATGATGCTCGATGGGATCGCCGCGATCGCGCCGATGATCGACAGCGTGATCATGCCGGCAAGCACCAGCATGACGACGCGTCCAGCCCAGTCGAGAAAGCCTGCCATCCACCGGATATAGGAGCGGTGGAGCGCTTTTCATCCTGATGCGTCTGTGCTTAAGACCCGCGCGAATTCGATCGCGCCAAGGACTTCGTCATCCATGAACATCCACGAATATCAGGCCAAGGAACTGCTCGCGAAGTTCGGTGTGCCGGTGCCGGCGGGGCACGCGGCCATGAGCGTCGATGAAGCCATCGCCGCCGCGGCAGCGCTTCCGGGGCCGCTTTACGTCGTCAAGGCGCAGATCCATGCCGGCGGACGCGGCAAAGGCAAGTTCAAGGAGCTGGGGCCCGATGCCAAAGGCGGCGTCCGACTGGCGCGGACGCTTCAGGAAGTTGAAAACCACGCGCGCGAAATGCTCGGCAACACGCTGGTGACGGTGCAAACCGGATCGGAAGGCAAGCAGGTGCAGCGGCTATACATCACAGATGGCGTCGATATCGCCAAGGAGTTCTACCTGGCACTTCTGGTTGACCGCTCCACCGGCAGGATCGCGGTGGTCGCATCGACCGAAGGCGGCATGGACATCGAAACGGTCGCGCACGACACGCCGGAAAAGATCGAGACGATCACGGTCGATCCTGCAACCGGCTTGATGCCGCATCACGGGCGCGCGGTGGCGGCGGCGCTCGACCTGACCGGTGACCTCGCCCGCCAGGCGCAGCACGTGCTTGCAAAGCTTTACGACGCTTTCACCGGCACCGACGCGAGCCAGATCGAGATCAACCCGCTTGCCGTCACCGAAGACGGCAAGCTGATGGTGCTGGACGCCAAGGTCGGCTTCGACTCGAACGCAATGTTCCGGCACTCCGAGCTCGCCGAGCTTCGCGACGAGAGCGAAGAGGATCCGATGGAGCTCGAGGCGTCGAAATATGACCTTGCCTACATCAAGCTCGATGGCGACATCGGCTGCATGGTGAACGGCGCGGGCCTTGCCATGGCGACGATGGACATCATCAAGCTGAACGGCGCCTTCCCGGCAAACTTCCTCGACGTCGGCGGCGGCGCTTCAAAGGAAAAGGTGACGGCGGCGTTCAAGATCATTCTGAGCGACCCGGCGGTGAAAGGGATCCTCGTCAACATCTTCGGTGGCATCATGCGCTGCGACATCATCGCCGACGGGATCATCGCCGCAGCGCGAGAGGTCGATCTTTCTGTGCCACTGGTGGTGCGGCTCGAAGGAACCAACGTTGAAGAAGGCAAGCGCATCCTCGCCGAATCCGGTCTTCCGATCGTAGCCGCGAACGATCTGGGCGATGCCGCTCGGAAGATCGTGGCGCAGGTGAAGCAAGCCGCTTGAGAGTGCTCACTCTTCCAGCGGGAGAGGGAATGGAAAGGAACGAGCATGAAGCTGCTGGTGCCGGTGAAGCGCGTGATCGATTATAACGTGAAGCCGCGGGTGAAAGCCGACGGCACCGGAGTCGATCTCGCCAACGTCAAGATGAGCATGAACCCGTTCGACGA
>JALYNE010000079.1 GCA_030773375.1 Pseudomonadota bacterium | reverse complement strand
TGGACGCGAGCCACCACCAGAAGACGCTGGTGATCGACGATGCGATCGCCTTTTGCGGCGGGATCGACATCACCGGCTCTCGTTGGGACACGCGCCACCACCGCGATGAGGAGCCGGGGCGGCGGCGACCCTTTACCCGCCGACGCTACGAGCCCTGGCACGACGCAATCATGGCCGTGGATGGCGACGCCGCCAATGCACTGGGCGACCTGGCACGGATCCGCTGGGAAATCGCCACGGGCGACCACCTCCCCGCAGCGGCACGGGGCAGCGACCCATGGCCGGAGGAGCTGAAGCCAGCATTCCGCGATGTCGAGGTTGCGATCGCGCGCACCCGGGGCGCGGTCGAAAGCCTCTCCGAGGTTCGCGAGATCGAGGCGCTGTTCGTCGACCTCATCGGGTGCGCGGAGCGCTTCATTTATGTCGAGACGCAGTATTTCGCTTCGCGCGTCATAGCCGAGGCGATCGCCCGGCGCCTTTCAGAGCCGAACGGCCCCGAAGTCGTGATCATCAATCCCAAAACCGCCCAAGGGTGGCTGGATGAGGCGGTGATGGGGCCGGCCCGGGCCGAGCTGATGCGGTCGCTGCAGCACAAAGACCAATGCGGGCGCTTCCGCATCTACACGCCGGTGACGGAGGCTGGAGCGGACATTTACGTCCATGCCAAGGTGATGATCGTGGACGATCTCTACCTGCGCGTCGGCTCGGCCAACATGAACAATCGGTCTATGGGGCTCGACAGCGAATGCGACCTCGTGATCGAAGCCGTCGGCAGGCCGGAGGCGCAGCAGACGATTGCCGCCATCCGGACCGACCTCATCGCCGAGCATCTTGGCGCCGAGGCCGCCGCCGTGGACCGGTGCTTCGCTCAAACGGGTTCGCTGATCGGCTGCATCGAGGCGATGCGAGGCCGCGGGCGAACTTTGGTCCCCTTCGATCCACCGAGCCCAACTCCGCTCAAAAGAAGATGGCCGAGAGCGAGCTGCTCGATCCCGAGGGACCGGACGAACTGTTCGAACGCCGCGCGCGGCCCGGGCTGCTCTCGCGGCTCGGAAGGCACCGCGGGCGCGGCGCGCGCTAAACGGCTTCGACGATCGTCACGTTGGCGATGCCGCCGCCTTCACACATTGTTTGAAGTCCGTAGCGTTTGCCGCGGGCCCTCAGGGCGTGAATCAGGGTGGTCATCAGCTTGGCTCCGGACGCGCCGAGCGGGTGCCCGAGTGCGATCGCCCCGCCGTTGACGTTGAGCCGTTCCGGGTCGGCGCCCGTGGCGCGAAGCCAGGCGAGCGGCACCGGCGCAAATGCTTCGTTCACTTCGTAGAGGTCGATGTCCGCGATCGTCATGCCGGCGCGTTGAAGGGCACGTGCCGTCGCCGGGATCGGCTCTTCCAGCATAATCACAGGATCCCCGGCAGTGACCGTGAGATTGTGGATGCGTGCGATCGGCCTAAGGTTGTGCTCCTTGAGCGCGCCCTCGCTCACCACGAGCACCCCGGCTGCGCCATCGCAAATCTGACTTGCATTGGCCGCGCTGATCTTCCCGCCTTCCTTCAAAGGCTTCACTGAAGCGATTGATTTAAAAGACGGATCGTAGCGTATACCCTCGTCACGGCCGTGGAGATTGGTTTCACCATTGTCGCCGCTGACGTTGAGGGGAAGGATCTCTGCATCGAAAGCCCCGTCTCGCGAGGCACGAGCGGCCTTGACGTGGCTTTGAAAAGCAAATTCGTCCAACTGATCGCGCCCAAACTGATATTTTTCGGCGATCATCTCGGCGCCATGAAATTGGCTGAACATCGCAACGCCGAACCGCTCCTGGATGCGGCGGGAGAAGGGTCCGGTGCCGATGCCGTGCTGCATTGGAAGCGTGAACGGCAGGCCCATGGGAACGCGGGTCATTGATTCGACGCCGGCGGCGATAACGACATCCTGCGTTCCGCTCATGACGGCTTGTGCAGCGAATTGGATTGATTGCTGCGAAGAACCGCACTGGCGATCGATGGTGACTGCAGGAACGCTTGCGGGGAGCGTGGACGCGAGGACGGCATTTCGGCCAACATGGAAGGCCTGTTCGCCAGCCTGACCGACGCAGCCCATGATCACGTCATCAACGGCACCGGGATCGATACCTGCGCGATCAACCAGAGCGTCCAGCACCTCGGCGGCCATGTCCGCCGGATGCCAATCCCTGAGCACGCCGCCACGCTTTCCGCCGGCAGTTCGAACGGCTTCAACGATGTAGGCGTGCGGCATAGGCTATTGCTTTCCGTTTACGTAAGCGGCTGTAGCGGGCCATGGGGAAAAGGAAAGATGTCGAACAGCCAAGTGCAGGCGCGGTCCTGCGGTGTCCTTCCCTTCCTAGCTCGGCGACGAGCTCGCCCAGGCGATGAAGTGGGGGTTCTCGAAGCCAGACTCGGCCTTCCCGTAGCGGAGTGGGCCGGCTTCGGCGAAACCGTCAAGCGCCATTACGCGGCCACCCGCAGCTTCAAGCACCGCCTGGCCGGCGCCGGTGTCCCATTCCATGGTCCGTCCGAAGCGGGGATAAAGGTCGGCCGTGCCTTCGGCGAGCAGGCAGAATTTGAGCGACGAACTCGATGGGATGAATTCGGCGATATCGAGATGCGCCAGCCGCGCCCGAGTGTCATCCGCGTTGGAGCGGCTGGCGATGACGGTGAGGCCTTCGGCCGGGAGCGGCCGCGGGCGAAGCGGCTCGGCCCGGCCGCCACGGAGCCGTCGAAACGCCCCCTCGCCCACTGCTCCGTAATATAAAGCCTGGCTGTCCGGAGCGTAGACGACGCCGGCCACGGGCGTGCCCTTTTCCACAAGCGCAATGTTGACCGTGAACTCGCCGTTCCGATCCACGAAGCCGCGCGTGCCGTCCAGCGGGTCGACCAGGAAGAAGCGCCTGCCGAGCTCGGGAATCCGCCCGGCGCAAGCCTCCTCCTCGGCGAGCACCGGCACGTCCGGATGAGCGGCGGCGAGCCGCGCCAGGATGATCGCTTCGGCGCGCCGGTCGGCCTCCGTGACCGGCGAGCCGTCTTGCTTGATCTCGGTCGCACAGCCGGCGCCGTAGATCGCCTCGATCTCGGCCCCCGCGGCAAGCGCTGCATCGACGATGTGCTGGAGCACTGGGCTCACGCAGACAGCCGCCCGGCGTGCCAGCGAAGGTGATCCTCCATGAAAGTAGAGATGAAGTAGTAGCTGTGGTCGTATCCCTGCTGGATCCTCAAGGTGAGGTCTATCGATGCGCGCCGGCACGCCTCGACGAGCAGTTCAGGCTTCAGCTCCCGCTCCAGGAAGCTGTCGGATGTGCCTTGATCGACAAGGATTTCAGGAATGCGCGCGCCATCTTCGATCAGCGCCACCGCGTCATATGCATGCCAGGCCGAGCGCTCTTCACCCAGATAGCCACCGAGCGCTTTCTGGCCCCACGGCACCTGGCTGGGCGCCACGATCGGCGCGAAAGCGGAGACGCTGCGGAAACAGGCGGGATTCTTCAGGGCAAGAGTGAGTGCGCCGTGGCCGCCCATCGAGTGCCCGGTGATCGACTGGCGGCGCATGTCGGCCGGGAAATTCTGTTCCACAAGCATCGGAAGCTCGGACCTCATGTAGCTGTACATCCGATAATTTTCGGCAAAGGGATCAGCCGTCGCGTCGACGTAAAAGCCGGCACCTTTCCCGAAGTCGTAGGCCTCATCGTCGGGAACGCCCTCACCGCGAGGGGAGGTGTCGGGGGCGATGAAGACGAGGCCAAGCTTCGCGCACGCCCGCTGGTAGCCGCCTTTTTCAGTGACGTTGGCGTGCGTGCAGGTGAGCCCCGACAGAAACCAGACGACCGGAAGCCTCGCCCCGCTTTCCGCCTGAGGAGGCAAGTAGACGCTGAAGATCATATCCGTCTTGGTCTCGCTGCTGTGGTGGCGGTAAACGGCTTGAGTGCCACCGAAGCTCTTCGCGCTGGAGAGTGTCTCTAATGTCATCGTTCGTTCCGTCGGATCCCTCACCGGCTCAGCCCGAATATTCTGATCAGTAAACCACAACGCTTCTGATGCTTTCGCCCGCATGCATCAGATCGAAGGCCTTGTTGATGTCGACCAGCGGCATTTTGTGGGTGATGAGGTCGTCGATGTTGATCTTGCCGTCCATGTACCAGTCGACGATCCGGGGAACGTCGGTGCGGCCCCGAGCGCCGCCGAAGGCGCTGCCCTTCCAAACCCGGCCCGTGACGAGTTGGAAGGGCCGCGTCGAGATCTCGCGACCAGCCTCGGCCACTCCGATGATGACGCTCGTTCCCCACCCGCGGTGGCAGCATTCGAGCGCCTGACGCATGACGTCAGTATTGCCGGTGCAGTCGAAGCTGTAATCCGCGCCTCCACCGGTGATGTCGAGGATGGCCTGGACGACCTTGTCGTTTCCGACTTCCCGCGGATTGATGAAGTGCGTCATGCCAAAGGCTTCGGCCATGGCCCGCTTGCCGGGGTTGATGTCGATGCCGACAATCTTGTCCGCGCCGACCAGCTTCGCGCCCTGGATGACGTTGAGGCCGATGCCGCCGAGCCCGAACACGACCACATTGGAGCCAGGCTCCACGCCTGCCGTCCAGATGACCGCGCCGACGCCGGTGGTGACGCCGCAACCGATGTAGCAGATCTTGTCGAACGGCGCGTCCTCGCGAACCTTGGCGACCGCGATCTCGGGCATGACCGTGAAGTTCGAGAAGGTGGAGCAGCCCATATAATGGTAGATCGTCTCGCCACCCAGCTTGAAGCGACTGGTGCCGTCGGGCATGAGGCCCTGCCCCTGGGTCGATCGGATCGCGGTGCAGAGGTTGGTCTTCTGACTGAGGCAGCTTTTGCATTGCCGGCATTCGGGTGTGTAGAGCGGGATGACGTGATCCCCGACCTTGACCGAGGTGACGCCAGGACCGACTTCGCGGACGATCCCCGCCCCTTCATGGCCGAGGATCGACGGGAAGATGCCCTCCGAATCCTTGCCTTCCAGAGTGAAGGCATCCGTATGGCAGACGCCGGTCGCCATGATCTCGACCAGAACTTCGCCGGCGCGTGGGCCCTCAAGCTCGACCTCATGAATTTCCAACGGCTTGTTGGGCGCTGTTGCGATAGCGGCTCTGCTTCTCATCTCTGTCTCCGAAACTTTCTGCGATCCGCGAGCACGGCTCTGGCAGCGTTGTGTCCAGGCGCTCCCGTCACTCCGCCGCCCGGATGCGCGCCCGAGCCGCAGAGGTAAAGCCCTTTGAGCGGCATCCGGTAATCGGCGTGGCCGAGCATCGGCCGGGTGGAGAAGAGCTGGTCGAGGCCCATGCGCCCGTGGAAGATGTCGCCTCCGACAAGGCCGAACCGCTCCTCGAGGTCCAGCGGCGACAAGGCAAGCCGGCCGACCACCGACGCCTTGAAGCCGGGAGCGTATCGGTCGACCGTGTCGATGATCCGATCGGCGACTTCGTCGCGGCGGGCCGGCCATCCTCCCGGCAGCTGGTAGGGAAAATGCTGGCAGAAGAGGCTCGCGACATGCGCTCCTGCAGGAGCGAGGCTGTTGTCCAGGGTGGAGGGGATCAGCAGTTCGATAATCGGCTCACTCGAGAAGCCGTGGCGGCGCGCGTCGAGAAAGGCGCGGTCCATGTAGCCGAGCGAAGGGCCAATCACGATGCCGGCGGTGAGCTGGTCTCCTGGGTCCGGCAGGCTCGTGAAGCGAGGGAGCTCGGACAAGGCGAGGTTCATCCGAAAGGTCGCGGATTCGCTCGCCCAGTGCGACATGCGCGCCTCGATCTCGGGAGAGACGGCCCCCTGGGGCATGAGGCGCCCGAACAGGAGCTTCGGATTGACGTTCGCGACGACTTGGCGGGCCCGGTAGGCCCTGCCGCTTGCCACTGCGCCGACCGCTCTCCCCTGCTCGACGATCAGCTCCTCGACCGGTGCATCAACTACGATCTCGACACCTTTGTCTTTGCAGACTTTTGCCATTGCCGCCGTGATCGCGCCCATGCCGCCGACCGCGTGCCCCCAAGCGCCGGGGACCCCCGCCGCCTCGCCAAAAACGTGGTGCAGAAGGACATAGGCTGAGCCCGGCGCATAAGGGCTGACATAATTGCCGACCACGGCGTCGAAGCCGAACAGCGCCTGGACCAGTTCGTGGCTGAAATAGCGCCCGAGGATATCGGCGGCGGACTTGGTGAAGAAGTCGACCAGCCGGCGCTGCTCTTCGAGCTCGAGACCGGCAACGCCGCGGCCGAGCTTCACGAGCCCGAGAAGGTCCGACAAGCCGCCCCCGGCGTTCGGCGGCGCTCGAAGCAGCCACTGGCGAAGGATGCGGACGACGCTCGCCAGCGCTGCGGAATAAGCGTGGTATCTCTCGGCATCGACTGGGCAATGGCGGGCAATTTCGCGGCGCGTCAGACCGCCTCTGCCGGCGAGAAGATAGTCCCGCCCGAGCGTCGGAACAAAATTGTCGACTTTCCTCAGGACGAGCCGAAGCCCGTGCTCGTAAAGCCGCATGTCGTTTATGATCTTGGGCTGAAGCAGCCCGACCGTGTAACTCGCTGTCGAGTTCCGGAAGCCTGGATGGAATTCTTCGGTTACCGCCGCACCGCCGACGATGTGGCGGCGCTCCAGCATGACCACCCTCATGCCCCTGGAGGCGAGATAGTAAGCGCAGACGAGGCCGTTATGGCCCGCGCCGACGATGACGACGTCGTGCACTTAGTCCCTCGCCTCGCAGACGGCTTTCCTCACTCAGGCAGGATCGCCTTGCGGAAGCCACCCCAGGCCAAGTCATAATCCTTCTGGAGCGCTTCCGTCTCCATCGCGAAGCCGGTCGGACGAAAAGGCCAGCAGCTTTCGATCATGAAAGCCATGGTGCCTTCGATCTTGTGGGGCTTGAGCTCGGCGGTCGAAGCCGCGCGCCAGCTGGCGACGTCGGGCCCGTGACCGGCCATGAGGTTGTGGACGCTCATCGCGCCGGGCGCAAAGCCATCGGCCTTCGCCTCATAGGCGCCCTGGATCAGCCCCATGCACTCGCTCATCACATTACGGTGGAACCAGGGCGGGCGGAACGTGTCTTCGGCGACCATCCAACGCGGCGGAAAGATGACGAAGTCCGCATTGGCGCGTCCGGGGACGTCCGAGGACGAGGTGAGGACGGTGAAGATGGAGGGGTCGGGATGGTCGAAGCTGACGGTGCCGATCGTGTTGAAGCGCGAAAGATCGTAGCGCCAGGGGACGAGGTTGCCATGCCAGGCGACGACGTCGAGGGGGGAATGATCGAGGGTCGTGGTCCAGAGGCGGCCGAGAAATTTCTGGACGAGCTCGAACGGACCTTCGATATCTTCATAAGCAGCAGCCGGCGTCTCGAAATCGCGCGGGTTGGCGAGCCCGTTCGAGCCGATCGGGCCCAAATCGGGCAATCGGAAGAGGCTGCCGTGGTTCTCGGCGACATAGCCCCTCGCCTCTCCGTCCGGCAGCAAGGCGCGGAAGCGGACGCCGCGGGGCACAAGCGCCACCTCGCCCGGGCCGATGTCGATCCGCCCCATTTCGGTCAGCAGGCTTAACCGCCCGTGCTGGGGCAGAAAGAGCATCTCCCCGTCGGCATTGAAGAAGGCGCGCCTCTCCATGTCGCGATTGGCGCGGTAGATGTGGACGGCAACGCCTTCCAGCGCTTCCGGCCCCCCGTTGGCGACCATGGTGGTCATGCCATCGACGAGATCCGTGGCAGCTGCCGGCATGGGCAGCGGGTTCCAGCGCAGGCGGTTTGGCGCGAGCGGCGCCTCTCCGGCAGCGGCGCTGAAGAGCGGCGCTCCCCCATAGGTGCGATAAGGCGGGTGCTCGGCCGAGGGACGCATCCGGTAAAGCCAGGAGCGGCGGTTCTCGTGGCGCGGCGCCGTAAAGGCCGTGCCGGACAGCTGCTCGGCGTAAAGCCCGAAGGCGGGACGCTGCGGCGAATTGCGGCCCTGTGGAAGCGCTCCGGAAACGGCCTCTGTGGCGAAGTGGCTGCCGAAGCCGGCCATGTAAGCGTCTACGGGCACCGATCACCTCCAGGAGTGCAGCCGATTAGTAGCGGACCTCAAGGCAATGCCCAAGAGCCGGTTCCATCCGCCGCGTCCTTGGGTTAGCCAAGCGGCTGATCGAGGGGAAACGGATCGTGATCAGAGGCGAGACGCTCGTTTACGACGGCCCTGGCGGGCCGTTCCAGGGCTATGTCTGCTGGGATGAGGGGCGTCGGGGTCCGCGCCCGGGAGTGATCGTGGCGCACGCCTTCGGAGGCGAATCGCAGTTCGAGCGAGACAAAGCACGGGCGCTCGCCGAGCTCGGCTATGTTGGTTTTGCCATCGATAATTACGGTCAGGGGCGTCGGGCAGAGTCGCCGGACGTAGCAAAGATGCTGATGGACGAACTGGATGCGGATCGGCCGCTTCTCGCCCGGCGCATGCACAACTCCCTCCAGACATTGAAGGCGTTGCCGCAGGTCGATCCGGATCGAACCGCTGCGATCGGTTTTTGCTTCGGCGGCAAGTGCGTCCTTGATTTGGCCCGAATCGGCGCCGAAATTCGCGGCATCGTCAGCTTCCACGGTCTCTACGACCCGCCGCCGGGAGCCGTGCGGTCGCAGATCACGCCTTCCCTGCTTATCCTGCACGGCTGGGAGGACCCGCTGGCGCCGCCGCCAAGCGTCCTCCAGCTTGCCGAGGAGTTGACCGAGGGCGACGCCGACTGGCAGCTCCTCGCGTTCGGCCAAACCGGTCATTCTTTCAGCAATCCAAAGGCGCAAAACACGCAGCAGGGCCTCTTCCATAGCCCCTCATCGGACCGCCGATCATGGGCGGCAATGCAGCGATTCCTGAGCGAGATATTCGAAGACGGGTGAGCGCGCTTAGAGTGATTTCCAGCGGGTGAAATCACCTGCGGCTCGGAAATCACGTACACCAACAAAACTGGACTTGGTCGTCGTTCAACGAAACGAGGAACGGGTCTAGACCCGTTCCCGGTTAGATTGAACCGGGAACGGCTCCAGTTTCCCTTGTTTGCCGCGCTTTCCGAGCCGTCAGGTGATTCCCCTGACTTGAAAGCACTCTAGCGCATCAGGACGAGCTCTTCGGACATGGTCGGGTGCAGCGCGACCACCTCGTCGAACTGGCTCTTCTTCAAACCCGCTTTGACCGCAATGGCGGCAGCCTGGAGGATCTCGGGAGCGTCCGGCCCGATCATGTGGATGCCGACGACCTGGTCGGTCTCGCCGTCTACCACCAGCTTGTAAAGCGCGCGCTCGTTGCGGTTCGCAAGCACGTTCTTCATCGGGCGGAAGTCCGACGTATAGGTCTTGACCGAGCCAAGCTTGTTGCGGGCCTGGCCCTCCGTCATGCCGACGCTGGCGAGCGGCGGATGGCTGAACACGGCCGCCGGAATATTGTCATAATCGACGCGGCTCGGCTTGTTGCCGAACACCGTGTCGGCGAACGCCTGCCCCTCACGGATCGCGACCGGCGTCAGCTGAACGCGATTGGTAACGTCACCGACGGCATAGATGCTGTCGCAGGTCGACTGGTTGTCGGCATTCACCACAAGCGCGCCGTTGCCGTCGAGCTCGACCCCGGCGGCCTCGAGCCCAAGCCCGGCAGTGTTGGGCTTCCGCCCAATGGCGTACATGAGGAGATCCGCTTCGATCGGATCGCAACCGCTCATATGGATGGTGAGGCGGCCGTCCTCGCCCTTCTCGACCCGCTCGAAGGCGGAGTGGAACTTGAAATCGATGCCCTTCATCATCGAAATGGTGAGCAAGCGGTCGCGAATGGATTCGTCATAGCCGCGCAGGATCACATCGGTCCGGTTGACGATCGATACCTTGGCGCCGAACTCGTGGAAGATCCCGGCGAACTCGTTTGCGATATAACCGCCGCCTGCAATCACGACCCGCTTGGGAAGCGCATCGAGGTGGAAGGCCTCGTTCGAGGTGATCCCATAGTCCGCCCCGGGGAAATCCGGAATGATGGGGGTGGCGCCGCTTGCGACCAGGATAGTGCCGGCAGTGATTTTCCGGCCGGCGAGATCGACTTCATGCGGGCCGGTGACCGTTGCCCGCTCTTTCAAAACCTCGACACCGTGCTTGGTCAGCGTCTCCGTGTAGAGGCCCTCGAGGCGCGCGACTTCGGCCAGGACATTGTCGCGGAGCACGGGCCAGCTGAACTCGCACTTGGGAACGTCCCACCCGAAACGGCGTGCATCGGCGAGATCCTCGGCGAAATGTGCGCCATAGACGAGGAGCTTTTTCGGGACGCAGCCGCGGATCACGCAGGTACCGCCCACCTTGTACTCCTCGGCGAGCGCCACACGCGCGCCGTGCGCCGCCGACACGCGCGCCGCCCGGACGCCCCCAGAACCTCCGCCGATGACGAAAAGGTCGTAATCGTAAGCTGTCACTCGAAAGATTCTCCAAAAGCGCGGGCCATGAGGCCTTCGGTGGATGGGTCGAACGCCAGTTCGCCTTCTCCGTCCATGGCTTTGGCCATTTCCTTACCGAGCTCGACGCCGAATTGATCAAAGGGATTGATGCCGAGCAGGGCAGCGTTGGCAAAGGTGCGGTGCTCGTAAAAGGCAATCAGCGCACCGAGCGTTCGGGGTTCGACATCCTCCAGAAGGATCGTGGTCGACGGGCGATCGCCCGGATAGGAGCGGTGCGGGTCGTCCGAATGGCGCCCCGCCATCAAAGCGGCCCCTTGCGCGAAGCAGTTGACCAGGAG
>JALYNE010000078.1 GCA_030773375.1 Pseudomonadota bacterium | reverse complement strand
CGCCAAGGATGAATGCCAGGAGTTGCGAAGCGATAAGCGCCATCATGTTGGCCTCCTTCCCGCCAGGTGCGGGGATGCATGCATTATGCTCAAACTTGGTTACTTACTGGTGAACTAATCTTGCCCGTGTCGGCGCATCGTAGATGCACCGCCCGTTCTTCCACCGCTGACGGCGCAGAAACGAGTGGATCCCCCTCCCCAAGAGCGGCCGTGCGCAGGTTGACCGCGCTCCCCTAAGGTAGCACAGCGTAGGCGCCGCGGCAGCGGATCCACAGTTTTGACCGCAAGAGGAACATGATGGCCGAAGCAAGGACGCTGCCGTTCGACTGGGCAGATCCGTTTGCGCTCGACGCGCAGCTTACGGACGAAGAGCGCCTCGTTCGCGACACCGCGGAGGGCTATGCGCAGGAGCGGCTGCTGCCGGGCGTCACGCAAGCCTATCTGGAAGAGCGGTTCGACCGCGAGCTCATGAGCGAGATGGGGGAGCTCGGCCTGCTCGGGGCCACCATCCCCTCGCAATATGGCGGGGCTGGGCTCAATTACGTCAGCTACGGCCTCGTTGCACGCGCGGTCGAGCGAGTCGACAGCGGCTACCGCTCAGCCATGTCGGTGCAGTCCTCGCTCGTCATGCATCCGATCCACGCCTACGGCTCGGAAGAACAAAGGATGAGGTATCTGCCGAAGCTCGCGCGCGGCGAGTGGGTCGGCTGCTTCGGCCTCACCGAGCCCGACGCCGGGTCCGATCCCGGCAGCATGCGCACCCGCGCGGAGAAGGTGGACGGCGGGTACCGGCTCACCGGATCAAAGATGTGGATCACCAATTCGCCGATCGCGGACGTTTTCGTCGTATGGGCGAAATCCGACGCGCATGATGGCAAGATAAAGGGCTTCATCCTCGAAAAGGGCATGGGGGGCCTCAGCGCTCCCAAGATCCGGGAAAAGCTTTCGCTGCGCGCGTCGATCACCGGCGAGATCGTCATGGACGGCGTCGAGGTGCCCGAAGAAAATCTCCTTCCGAACGTCAGCGGCCTCAAGGGGCCTTTCGGCTGCCTCAATCGTGCGCGCTATGGCATTGCCTGGGGATCGATGGGCGCCGCCGAGGCCTGCTTCCACGCCGCCCGCCTTTACACGCTCGACCGCAAGCAGTTCGGGCGGCCGCTTGCGGCGACCCAGCTTGTCCAGCTGAAGCTTGCCAACATGGTAACCGAAATCACGCTCGGACTGCAGGCGGCGCTCCGGGTCGGGCGGCGCATGGATGAGGGCGAGCTCATCCCCGAGACGATCAGCCTCATCAAGCGCAACAATGTCGGCAAGGCGCTCGACATTGCCCGGGTCGCGCGCGACATGCACGGCGGCAACGGCATCAGCGCCGAATTCCAGGTGATGCGGCACGCATCCAACCTCGAGACGGTCAACACTTATGAAGGGACGCACGACGTCCACGCGTTGATCCTCGGCCGCGCGATCACCGGGATCGCGGCGTTTTAGGAAATGGACAGGCCGCTTGCCGGATTGAAGGTCGTCGAGCTCGCGCGGATCCTTGCGGGCCCTTGGGCCGGGCAGCTGCTCGCAGATCTCGGCGCCGAAGTGATCAAGGTCGAACGCCCGGGAAGTGGTGACGACACAAGAACATGGGGCCCTCCCTTCGTCACCGGCCCGAACGGCGAGGATCTGAGCGCGGCCTATTTCCACGCGTGCAACCGGGGCAAGAAGTCGGTCGCGATCGACATCGAGAGCGAAAGCGGGCGCGAGCAAGTGCGCGCCCTCGCGGCGGGAGCGGACGTCGTCATCGAGAATTTCAAGGTCGGCGGCCTTGCCCGCTACGGGCTCGATTTTTCCTCGCTGTCGACGATCAACCCGGGGCTGATTTACTGCTCGATCACCGGTTTCGGGCAGACCGGCCCCTACGCGTCCCGCGCCGGTTACGATTTCATCATTCAGGGAATGGGCGGCGCCATGTCGCTGACCGGCGAGCCGGACGGCGCACCGCAAAAAGCCGGCATTGCTTATGCTGACATCTTCACCGGGCTTTATTCGACGGTGGCGATCCTAGCTGCTCTACGGGAGCGTGACCGGACCGGAATCGGAGCCCATATCGACATGGCGCTCCTCGACACGCAGGTGGCGGTGCTTGCCAACCAGGCGCTGAACTGGATGGTGTCTGGCAAGGTGCCCCACCGCATGGGCAACGGCCACGCCAATTTGGTGCCGTACCAAGCGTTCAAGGTCGCCGACGGCGAAGTGATCGTGGCGGTCGGCAACGACCGGCAGTTCGCGCGGCTTTGCGAAATCCTGGGCTTGGCCGAACTCGCCCAGCACGAGCGCTTCCGAACGAACCCAGCGCGTGTCGCCAATCGGGCTGCGCTCATCCCGCTCCTGGAAAGCGCGATGCGGACTCGGGGGCGGCAGGAATTTTCTGAAGCTCTCGAGGCAGCGGGCATCCCGGCGGGGCCGATCAACACCGTGGATGCGGTGTTTGCCGATCCGCACGTGGTGGCGAGAGGGCTTCAGCTGCAGGGATCAATTCCCGGGCTCGCCTCGCCGATCGTGATCGACGGCAATCGCCAAGTCGCAGAGCGGCCGAGCCCCGCGCTCGACCAAGACCGGCATATTCTGGAGGATTGCGTGGTCGAGCCGGAAGCGGCTTTTCTTCGACAGGATGCGGCAACAAAGGACTGAAGAGCATTGCTCTACGCTGAGACTCGTTCCCGCTTGGATTGAACCGCGAACGGGTCCAGTTTCCTTTGTTTGCCGTGCTTTCCGAGCCGTCAGGTGATTCCACCTGACTGACAAGCACTCTAGGCGCGCCTGCGGCGGAAGAGCAGGATCGGCTCGTCCCGATAGAGCGCGTCTTCGCGAATGTTGAAGCCGGCGCGCTCGGCAACACGGACAGACGCGCTGTTGTCGGGGCTGATGATCGCCGTCACCTCCTTGTGCGGCAATTGCTCGTCAGCCCAGTCGAGAGCAGCCACAACCGCTTCGGTCGCGTAGCCGTGGCCGTGGCTGCGCTGCGCGAAGATCCAGCCCATCTCGGGCAGGCCTTCGATGGAGGGCGCCATGTCGCGCTTGAAATCGCCAAAACCGACCTGTCCGAGATAAACTCCGTCCGCCTTCCGCTCCACCAGCCAGTAGCCATAGCCGAGCATCGGCCAAAGGCCCACGGACGACAGCATCCGCCGCCAGCTTTCTTCGCGCGTGTGCGGTTTGGCGCCGAGGAAGCGCATGACTGCGGGATCCGCAAGCACCGCCGCCTGCGCATCGAGGTCGCTTTCGCGAAAGGAGCGAAGGCGGAGGCGCGTGGTCTCGATCAGCGGGACCACGCGGGGCGGCCGCTTACTTGCGGCCGAGCGTCAGCCCGCCAAAGCGCTTGTTGAAGCGGGCAACCTGGCCGCCCTGGTCCAGCACTCGGCCGGTGCCGCCGGTCCAGGCCGGATGAACTTTGGGGTCGATGTCGAGCTGGAGCGTGTCGCCCTCCTTGCCCCAGGTGGAGCGGGTCTCGAACACGGTGCCGTCGGTCATCTGCACCTTGATCATGTGGTAATCGGGATGGGCGTCGTTCTTCATGGTAGCAATTTCCTGGATTGTGGCTGGTTCCGACCAGCCTCGATGGAAGCGCCGGTCATCTACTCCGTCGGGTCCACGATGACAAGTCTCGCGGCCCCGATCCATGCGCACCGGCAGCGAGGGAGGCGGCCGTTCAGGCCGGAGGATCGGCGATCATGGCCGTGAAGTTCGCCTCGGCTGCAAGCTTGCCGTCCACTGAAGCGCGCCCGGCGAATTTGCAAACGCTGGCGCGCTTCTGGACGAACTCGACATCGAGCCGGAGAAGGAAACCCGGCTCCACAGGCACGCGGAACTTCGCGCCTTCGATCGCCATGAAGTAGACGAGCTTGCCGGAGCCGGCGAGATCGAGTGACTCCACCGCCAACACGCCCGCTGCCTGGGCAAGCGCCTCCACGATCAGAACTCCGGGCATGATCGGGCGCCCGGGGAAATGGCCCTGGAAGAAGCCTTCGTTCATCGACACCGCCTTCAAGGCGGAGATCGATCTGTCCGGAATGATTTGCTCGACGCGGTCGACGAGGAGCATTGGATATCGGTGCGGCAAAGCCGCCATCACCCGCTTGATGTCAAGCGGACCGATGGCGGCTTCAGCGTCTTGAGTCTCGGCGTTCACCGGCCCTGCGGCTGCTGTCCCTGCGGGAGCGGCGTTACGCTGACGCTGGGGAGTTGCTGATTGAGGGCAGCAAGAACCTCAGCGGTCACATCGAGTGCCTGCGACCGCGCCATCGTGGCGTTGACGTCCACCGCCAGGTTCGCGCCGCGGGCAGTCATCACCTGGTTGATGATCGGGTTCAGCCGCGTGTTGATCTGCTGAACGACGTTCGCCCGAGTGGACTGAATGTTCTGCTCGAGACGCCCGATCTCCTGGTTGGCGGTGTTCTGCCGCGTCTGGAGCGCCGTAGCGCGCTGCTGCAGGGCTGCCTCCGCGGCAGTGCGTGCAGCGCCCTGTTGGTTGCGGGCAGCCTGAGCGGCCTGCTGGATCGACTGCGCTTCGGTCTGGATCGGCTGGCCCAGGGCCTGCGCGCGCTGCTGGAGCGCCGTGATCTGAGACTGGATCTGTGTCTGCGCCGCACGGCAGGCCGTGCAATCACGGTAGATCCGGTCGCTGTCCACGACGACGACCACGGCTGCGGGAGCCCGCTGCGCAGGGGCGGCGGCCGGAACAGCGGCAGTCACGACGGCAAGCGCCGTGCCGAGAAGAAGTTTGTTCATTAAAATGCAGTCCCTACGTTGAAGGTGAGCAGTTTCGTGTCGTCACCTTCGGCCTTTGTAAGTGCCTTGGCTATATCGATCCTGAACGGGCCGAACGGTGAGTTCCAGTTGACGCCCGCGCCCACGCTGATGCGGGGCTTGGCTGTGTCGCCCAGATAGACTTCGCGGAAGCCCGGGGTCGAGGTCGCCGTGCCGGCCGGGCACTCGGCTCCGGGTAAAACGGTGGTCTGCTCGCCGCTCGCGGCGACGCAGAACCTGCCGATGTTGAGCAACGGCGGCTGCTTCAGCCCGAACAGCGCGCCCACGTCAGCAAAGATGGACGGGCGCAGGCCGAGCTCGCGGCCGGACGAGCCGAGCGGAATTTCAAGCTCGAGACGACCTTGATAATAAGCGCGGCCGCCCAGAGCGTCGTCGGTGATGTTTCTCCGCTCCTCGATGATCGGATTGCCCTGCTCATCAAAGCGGACGCGCTGAATGCGCGGACCGACGCCGCGAATGTCGAAGCCGCGCAGCTGCGGTTCGCCCAGGAAGAAGCGGTCCGTGAGACGCACCGGATCGATCCCGGGTCCGCGCGCTTTTTCGAAGCTGTGGATGTAGCCGCCCTCGAGACTGGTCGAGAAGATGAAGCCGCCCCCAACGTCGAAGAATTTGGCGCCGTTGACCCGGGTGCGCAGGTAGCGGACGTCGCCGCCGAGGCCTGCGAAATCCTGGCTGATGACGCCGCGGTTGCCGCGGGTCGGCCGCAGGCTGTTGTTGAGCGTGCTGTAAACGAGCGAATAGCCGATCGACGAAGTGGTACGCTCGCCGATCGCATCACATAGATAGCGGCCTGCACGAAGCGGGTCGCACTGGAGCGGCAGCGGCCCTGGTCCATCGGGATCGCTGAAGAAGTTCTCCCGGCTGAGCGAAATCTCATCCCGGCTGAGGCCGTAGCGAAGCGCCAGGTTCATATATTCGGTGAGGGGCACACCCATACGAAGCTGCCCACCGGTGGATATCTGCTCGTAGGTCGTGTTCCGTTGGCGGCCGCCCTGGATGAAGTTGAAGTTGCTGAAATCCCGGCGGAAGATGTCGACACCGACGGCGATGTTGCGGTCCAACAGATAGGGTTCGGTGAAGCCGAGCTCGACCGATTTCGAGTAGCTGGAATAATTGGCGCTTGCGCGCAGCTCCTGGCCTTTGCCCATGAAGTTGCGCTGGCGGATCGAGAGGTTCACGAGAAAGCGCTCGAGGCTCGAGAAGCCGGCCGACAACTGAAGATCACCGGTGGAGCGTTCTTCAACGTCCACGCCAAGCACGACGCGGTCAGCCGCTGAGCCCTGCTCCTGCTCCACCTCCAGCTTGTCCTGGAAAAAGCCGAGCGACTGGATGCGGTCCTGCGAGCGCTTCACGCGCACGCTGTTGAACGGATCGCCCTCGGCCAGCCGGAACTCGCGCCGAATCACCTTGTCCCGCGTGTTGGTGTTGCCATTGATGTCGACGCGCTCGACATAAACGCGCGGCGTCTCGGCGACCTGAAAGGTCACCGCCATCGTCTTGTTTTCCTTGTTCCGCTCGAACTGCGGGCGGACATCCGCAAACGCGTAGCCGAACAGGCCGGCCGTCTCGTTGAGGCGCGTGATCGTGTCTTCGATCTGCTTGGCGTCATACCAGTCGCCAGCCTTCATGGGGAGGATTGGCTGAAGAACTTCGGGCTTCAGGTCCCGAACAGCGCTTTCCACCTTCACGTCAGCGAATTTGTAGCGGTCGCCCTCTTCCACCACGTAAGTGATGATGAAGTCGCGCCTGTCGGGCGTCAGCTCGGCAACGGCGGAGACGACGCGGAAATCGGCATAGCCGTTGGTAAGATAGAACTGGCGCAGCTTCTGCTGGTCGTAGGCGAGCCGATCCGGATCGTAGCTGGTGTTCGAGCTGAAGAAGCTTGTAAGGCGTGCCTGCTTGGTCGCCATCTGGGAGCGAAGTTCTCCGTCGGAGAATTTCTCGTTGCCGATGACGTTGATCTGCTGGACCTTGGAGCGCGGACCTTCCTGAATCTCGAACACGACGTCCACACGGTTCTGATCGAGCTGGACGATCTTGGGCTCCACCTGGGCCGCGTAGCGGCCCTGGCGGCGGTAAAGTTCGATGATACGGGCGACGTCCGCACGCGCCTTGGAGCGGGTGAAGATCTGGCGTGGGGCCAGCTTGATCTCCGGATTGATCTTCTCTTCCTTGAGGCGCTTGTTGCCCTCGAGAATGATGCGATTGATGACCGGGTTCTCCCGGACCTCGACGGCGACGACGCCGTCGTTGAAGCGGATGCCAACGTCGGCGAAGAGCTCCGTTGCGAACAGGTCCTTCAGCGCTTCGTCGCCACGTTCGGGCGTATACGTCTCGCCGGGACGGAGCTTCATGTAGGAAATCACCGTTTCCGGCTCGAGCCGCTGGTTGCCCGTCACGCTGATCGAGCGGATGATGCCGCTGCCCGGGAGTCCCGCGGCAGGGGCGGCAGGCGCTGCTTGCGCGTCCGCGGTTGTCGAGCTCGCCTGCTGGGCATGAGCCGGGGCTGCAAGGCCGCCAAGCATGGTGCCCAGTAGGAGCGCAGAGCACAGCCGCCGGCTGCCTGAAAATGCTTTGTTCGCTGTCACGCGTCCCCGCCTTAAAATATTGGGCCGGAACTGTTTCCGGCGATTACCCCTATCGTGCTTAGCCCTGCCCGATGATCATCAACCGATCAACCCACCAAGCTTCGTCCACACTCCCAACGATGCCAGATCGTTGAGCGTGACGAAGATCATCAAAGCGAGAAGCGCTGCCAGCCCGGTCCGGAAAGCCCATTCCTGGACCTTCGGCCGGATCGGTTTTCGCCGCACCCCTTCGATGAGGTAGAAGAGCAAGTGCCCGCCGTCCAGCAGTGGGATTGGCAAGAGGTTAATGAATCCCAGATTAATCGAGATCAGAGTCATGAAGAGAAGGAAGTCGACCCATCCCAAGCTTGCCTGCTGCCCGGAATATTGCGCGATCTTGAGCGGCCCGCCCATTTCCTTCATCGAGCGATCGCCAACGACCACCTGACCGAGCGTCACGACCATGGTCTGGACCACATTCGCCGTCTGCCGCACCGCTGCACCGGCTGCCTGGTGGAGCGGCAAGGTTTCCCAGGTTCGCGACGGCCATGGCACCCCGAGTCGGCCGATCACAGCCTGGTTGCCGAACTTGTCGCTCGCAACGGCAGCATCCGAAACGGTTTGGACGGTGCGCCGTTCGCCTGCGCGCTCAACCTCGATGACGAGCGGCTGCTTGGGGCGGATCTGCACGTAACCGGCGATATCTTCGAATCGGTTCATCGTGACGCCGTTGATGGCGGTGATGCGGTCGCCGGCACGCAGACCGGCGCGCTCGGCCGCGGAACCTGGCGCGACGCTTGAAACCAGATTCGGCGTGCGCGGCTCTCCGACGGCGTGAAAGAAGCCGGTGAAAACGATGATCGCGAAGAGGAAGTTCGTGATCGGCCCCGCGGCAACGACGATAAAGCGCTGCCAAACCGGCTTGGCCTGAAACGTCTGGGCGCGCTCTTCGGGAGGGAGCGCAAGCCACTCGGGGCTAGGTTGGCTCGCCGGGTTCATGTCGCCTTTGAACTTCACGTAGCCGCCAAGCGGGAGCCAGCCGACTTTCCAGCGCGTGCCCCTTTTGTCGGTCCAACCCGCAATCTCGCGGCCGAAACCGATCGAAAAGGTTTCTGCTTTGACGCCGAACCAGCGGCCGGCAAAATAGTGGCCCAGTTCATGGATGAAGATGAGCGGTCCGATGACCAGCAGGAAGCTCAGAACGGTCATCAGGAAGCTGGGACTGGCAGTCGTCAAAGGCGATACTTTCTTGTGATCTGTTCGGCGCGGCGCCGCGCTTCACGGTCGATCTCCAGGACCTCGTCCAGCAAGGCTGGCGCGGGCGGATCGAAATTATCCACCGTTTCCTGTGCGATGCGGGCAATATCTAGGAAACCGATAGCGCTGTCCAGAAACGATGCGACCGCCACTTCATTGGCGGCGTTGAGGATTGCTGGTTTCGCCCCTCCCGCTCGCAACACGGCCTCGGCGAGAGCGAGAGCAGGAAAACGCTCCTCATCGGGGGCTTCGAAATCGAACCTGCCGATGCCGATCAGGTCGAGCCGCTCGCATGGGGTATTCATCCGATCCGGATAAGCGAGCGTATGCGCGATCGGGATCCGCATGTCCGGAGCGCCGAGCTGCGCCAGCACCGATCCGTCGACATATTCGACCAGGCTGTGGATCACCGACTGCGGGTGGACAACAACGTCGAACGCCTCCGGCTCCAGCGGGAACAGGTGATAGGCTTCGATGAGCTCAAGCCCCTTGTTCATCAGGGTTGCCGAGTCGACGGAGATCTTCGCTCCCATCGACCAATTGGGATGGGCAACCGCTTGGCTGGGCGTCACCGAGCGCATCGCCTCCAGCGACGTGTCCCTGAAGGGGCCCCCGCTCGCCGTCAGGATGATGCGGCGGATCGCGTCGGGACGCGCCCGGTCGAAGCACTGGAAGATCGCGTTGTGCTCCGAATCCACCGGCAACAATGTGGCGCCGCTCTCCGCCGCGGCAGCCATCATGATGTCACCGGCCGAGACGAGCGCTTCCTTGTTTGCGAGCGCCACCGTTCGTCCGCCTCGGAGCGCCGCCATGACAGGCCCGAGGCCAGCACAGCCGACGATGGCCGCCATGGTCCAATCGGCGCCGAGGCTTGCCGCCTCGACGATGGCCGCCTCGCCTGCCGCCACTTCGGTGCCGGTGCCGGCCAGCGCCTGGCGGAGCGGCTCAAGCAAAGCCTCGCCTGCAATGACGGCGCAGCGGGCATTCACCCGCCTTGCAGCTGCTGCGAGGCCCGCCACGTCCTGTTTGGCGGTAAGGGCGATCACATCGAACGATTCTGGGCTGCGTTCGATGAGATCGAGGGTCGACTGGCCTACCGAGCCTGTCGCTCCCAAGATGGTAACGGTTCGTCGGCCGGCGTTCACCCGGTCCACAGCCCCGCCATCAGGAGAGCGAGCGTTACCACCACGACGGGCACCAGGCCATCCACGCGGTCGAGCACTCCGCCGTGTCCCGGCAGGATCGAGCCGCTGTCCTTCACCCCTGCCCGGCGCTTCAGCCAGCTTTCGTAGAGATCTCCGGCCTGGGCAATCACGGCCATGAGGCCTCCGATGTAGAGAAAAGGGGCGCCCAGCGACAACCAATCGGCGGCGAGTGCTCCGAACACCGCCGCGCCTATGACGCCGCCGGCAAGGCCGGACCAGGTTTTGCCGGGGCTGATCCGGGGTGCAAGCTTCGGCCCGCCGAGAGCGCGCCCCGCGAAAAACGCAAAAATGTCGGTGGACCAAGTGACGGCCATGACCCAGAGAACGAGGCCGAACCAGGCCCAATCAAGGACGATCAGCGCGAAGGCGGGGATGCCGACGTAGAGGAAGCCACCCAATGCGCTGAGCCGCCGGGTGAGCGCACCGAACAGCAAGCCGCCAACCGCAATGACGGCAAAACCCTGCCACGCCGGCTCGAACGTTCCGGCGCTGATCGTTTCGTCCATTTCGTCGACGGGAAAGAGCATTTCGGGAACGACCAGCAGGGCTCCGCCGAGCAGAAGGGCACCGACATAGCTCCACCGCCGCGAAAGCCGGCGCATGTCACCCCATTCGACCAGCATCACCGCCGACGCGGCGACGACAAGCACTCGAAACAGCCATCCGCCAACGTAGATCGCCACAACAGCCACGGCGATCATCATCACAGCGGCAGCAAAGCGGGTGGTAAGATCGGACGCGGGCGCCGAAGCCGTCTTCATCCTCAAATCCCCCCGTAACGCCGCTCGCGCTTGCCGAAGTCGGCGATTGCCGAGCGCAGCGCGTCGCCGTCGAAATCAGGCCAAAGCGTGTCGACGAAAAGCAGCTCGGCATAAGCGGCCTGCCAGAGCAGGAAGTTCGAAAGCCGTCTTTCGC
>JALYNE010000077.1 GCA_030773375.1 Pseudomonadota bacterium | reverse complement strand
TGCCGAAGCGCAGGTTCCGCCAGGGGCGCGCGGGCAGGATCGGGATCGACGACCACGATCGCGAGATCAGCGGCGGCGAGGGCCATGTAGCCGTCCGCCAAAAAGCCGAGGGAGCCGGGGCAGTCGACGAGAGCAAATTTGTCGCCCAGGAAATCGAAGTGCATGAGGTTCAGTTCGGTCGAGCCGCGCCGCGCCCGCGCTTCCGGGCTGGCATCGCCGACGCTGGTGCCTGCATCAACCGACCCCTGCCGATCCGTCACGCCCGTGGCGAACAACAACGCTTCGGCAAGCGTGGTCTTGCCCGCGCCGCCCGGGCCAACCAAAGCGACGGTCCTCGTGCCTACTCTTCTGTCGGGCATAATCCTCTCCTCCGTTCCGCTGCGCGAACCGCGAAGAGCGCGTCCGCGCTATTTCGCACCGTCCTCCTATCCTCGCCCGAGTGCAAGAGCGCTGCGCTGATTCGTGGTTTACGAGGGGCGGGATCGGAACGGATCCGAACTGGTAGCGGTTGGAGCGGCTATGGTCCCTCGAAGTAAGAAGGGCCCGAAGCAGTGAGTAGCACATCATGGCCCGTTCGCTGGCATTGCCGACCCTGGGAGTCCTCGCGCTCGCCGGCGGGGGCCTTGGAGTTCACCTCGGAAGGGCTTCCATTGCCGAAATAAATCCCGCTTATTTCAGCAGCCCCCCGACACGCTTTCACGCCGACCTCTCCCCATATCGGACCAACGGATCCGGCGCGCTTCCCGGCAATGGCGGAGCCGGCAGCCTTGCTTTGGGGGCGGAATGCGTCGGGTGCCGTACTTATCCGGAAGAATATCATCCGATCCACGATCCCGCGGTGGATGGTTACGACACCGCCTATGCTGCGCGCGAGGAAGCGGTTGCTTTCGCAGAGGACCAGCCCGCGCGCGAGTCGCGCCTGCGCGATCCGGACCTGGCGCGAGTCGCGCTTTACGTCAGCTTTCGGGTCAGCGCCGAGGAAGCCGAGGCAGGCGCTTCGGCAGAGGCCGACGAAGCGCCCGTCGCTCAGCGCGAGGAGGTCGCCGTCGACTGAGCCGCGCTCGGCGCCCCGCCGGGAAGCGAGAAGGCAAACAGCGTGCTTCCACGCTCACGACCGAAGGTCTGCGGGGCGAAGCCCTTCACCCAGCCGCCCCAGCCCGTCGGCACCGCGACATACTGCGTCCCGCCGACGCTATAGCTGATCGGGCTCGAATGGATGCCGCTCCCGGTACGGAATAGCCAAAGCTGCCGACCGTTCCGCGCGTCGAGCGCGATGAACTCGCCGGTGGGCGTGCCGACAAAGATGAGGCCGCCGGCGGTGCTGAGAAGCGACGCTACGATCGGCATCTTCGACCGCCATTCCCAGGCGAGCGAGCCGTCCGTGCGATAGGCCTTGACACCGCCGCCATGCACCTGTTCCGGCGCAACCGTATAGTCGCCGCCCCAATGGCTGAGGCTCTCCTTCATCGGGGTCTCGAAGCGCCTGTAGGTGGCGCAAGCGTCGATCACCGGCACGTAGAGCAGCCGCGTTTGCCCGCTGAAGGTGGCGTGCGTCCACTCTTTCGCGCCGGCGGGACCCGGGCAGACCTCGACTCCCTGCTCGGTGGGCTCGCGGCGGGCCGTGACGGCGCCCGTCCTCGGATCGATCCGCCCCCAGCTGGCGCGGTCGTAAAATTGGGTGATGTTCACCCGCTCGCCGGTCGCCCGGTCGAGGATGAACAAATATCCGTTCTTGTCGAAATGGGCGAGAAGTCTGCGCCCGCCTTCCTCGAACAGGATGTTCTCATTGACGCCGGAATAGTCCCACACGTCATGCGGCGTGAACTGATAATGCCAGCGGATCGTGCCGTCGTCGGGGTCCATCGCCAGCACCGAATCAGTGTATAGATTGTCGCCCGGGCGCTTTCTGCCGTCGAGGTCGGGCGAGGGGTTGGAAGTGCCCCAATAAAGGATGTCGAGTTCGGGATCATAGGTGCCGGTGATCCAGGCGCTGCCGCCGCCATGCTGCCAGGCTTCATCATTGCCCCATGTTTCGGACCCCGGCTCGCCGGGCTTGGGCACGGGATAGCGGCGCCAGATCCGCCGGCCAGTTTCGATGTCGAACGCGTCGATATGGCCGCGCACGCCATATTCGGCTCCGGACGATCCGACGATCACCATGGTCTTGACGATCAACGGCGCCATGGTCGAGCTTTCGCCCGCCCGAGGGTCGAGCCAGGCCTGTTTCCAGACCGGCTGCCCGGTGCGGGCGTCAAGCGCGTACAAGATGCCGTCTTGGGTCGAATAGAAGACGCGGCCGCGCGCGACCGCAACGCCCCGGTTCACGTCGCCGCAGCACAATGGGACGTCGAGCGGCACCGCATGCTGGTAGCGCCACAGTTCCTCGCCCGTGGCGGCATTGAAGGCCCAGACATAGCCCGACCAGCCCGACACATACATCACCCCGTCCACGACGATGGGCGCCGCTTCGAACGAATAGGTGGCAGGGGCTGCGAGCAGGCCCAGCGGCGCCGCCTGGAACTGCCATGCCGGCCTCAGATTGGCGACATTGGCGGTGTTGATCTGATCGAGGCTGGAGAAACGCTGGCCGTCATAGGTCCCATAATAAGTCAGCCAGTTGTGCGGCTCGCTCCTGGCACGCGCGATCCGGTCCCCCGTCACCGCGTCGGCAACGGCGGGCGCGGAGCCTGCCAAAGCGGCGTCGAGCTCATTGAACGACTGCTGGCGCTGCGTGATCGGCCAGTTCGGGCCGCCCTCGGAAGGGTAGACGCAGCCGCCGACCAGCGAGGCTGCGGCTGCCGCCGAAAGAACGAGCCGCATCGAACGCTTAGTGATGCTGGTGGGCACGCGGCGGCCTCCTGTTTCCGGGCTGAGGCTGGGGCGGCCTGTCCAGGCGCGCCTCGGCCGGGACCTCGCCCTTGACGACAACGAAACCGAGCATGCCGCGCGTGCCGTGGTTCTCGACCGGGCAGCCGAACCAGTACAATCCGGGCGTGTCGAGCTGGACCCGGACCACCCCCCGCGTCGCCGCTGGGAGCCGCAGCAGCTGCCGTCCGCCGTTGCTCTGAATGTTCATCGAATGGACGCGATGATCCTCATTCGTGATGTCGAGTTCGAGCGTCCCGGGCCGCTGCATGACGATGATTGCGGGATACCAGAGATATTCGTCCTTGGGGACGCGGATCCTGTCACGCATCACGCCATCCGCCCCCAGGTTCGAGCGCGAAAGCCCGCCAGTCGCGTAGATGCGGCCGATCAAGGCCTCGTTCGGCTCGTCGACGTTGGGGAGCTCGTTGACCAGCGCCGCCACTTCGGGGTCAAGCTGCCCGAGGACGCTTGGGCGCAGGAGGCCGGCATATTCGCAAGCCGAGAGAGTAAGGAGCGCCGCAAGGGACAGTCCAACCGCGCCTGCAAGTCGCCATCGTTTCATGGATTACCCCTCTTCGCGGAGCCGATGCTCCGCACCGGAAAACCTGCAGCCCGCAGCTATGTTCCGCAGGGGAAACGATAGTCCGTCAAACCCGCTCGTCGCGCGGTGGAGTCGATCCTCCCGACTTGTGCGCGACCTTCATGGCAGAACCCGCCTGGCAGGTGCGGCTGCCTGGAATGCCTTGATTCATGGCCGGTTCGGCTGAGCCAGGCCAGGGTCCGTCAATTGACTTGGATAGGGGCCATCCCTACATCCCGGCTCGATATTTGTGCGGGGGCGAGCGGCTATTGCCGCAGTGGGTCAGGCACGCTTTTGAACGACAGGAACGCCCATGTTCGGCGGATTTGCCAAAACTATTTTCGGATCGGCTAACGATCGTTACGTCCGCTCGCTCCAGAAGATCGTCGACCGCATCAACGGCTTCGAGCCGACCATCTCCGCGATGACCGACGAGGAATTGCGCCACCAGACGGTGATCTTCCGGGAACGGCTTGCCGACGGGCAGACGCTCGACGACATCCTGCCTGAAGCCTTCGGAACCGTCCGTGAAGCCGCCAAGCGTACGCTCGGGCAGCGCCATTACGACGTCCAGATGATTGGCGGGATCGTCCTTCACCGCGGCTCCATCGCGGAGATGCGCACCGGCGAAGGCAAGACGCTGGTGGCGACGCTTGCCACTTACTTGAATGCGCTTGAGGGCAAAGGCGTCCACGTCGTCACGGTGAACGACTATCTCGCCCGCCGCGATGCCGACTGGATGGGGCAGGTGTATCGCTTCCTTGGCCTTACCGTTGGCGTCATCGTTCCCAACCTTGGCGACCAGCAGCGTCGCATGGCTTATGCGGCCGACATCACCTACGGGACCAACAACGAGTTCGGTTTCGACTATCTGCGCGACAATATGAAGTACGACCGCGCGCAAATGGTGCAGCGGCCGTTCAACTTCGGCATTGTCGACGAGGTCGATTCGATCCTCATCGACGAGGCGCGAACCCCGCTGATCATTTCCGGCCCGACCGACGACAAGTCCGAACTTTACATGGCTGTTGATGCGCTGGTGAAGCAGCTCTCGCCCGAGGATTACGAGGTGGACGAGAAACAGCGCTCGGTGGTGCTCACCGAGGATGGCACCGAAAAGGTCGAGCGGATGCTCGAGGGTGCGGGGCTCCTCGTCGGCGCCAACCTCTACGATTTCGAAAACACGCAGGTTGTCCACCACCTCAATCAGTCGCTCCGCGCGAACATCATCTTCAAGCGTGACACCGATTACATCGTCAAAAACGGCAAGGTGATCATCATCGACGAGTTTACCGGCCGCATGATGGACGGCCGGCGCTGGTCCGATGGACTTCACCAGGCGGTGGAAGCGAAGGAAGCAGTCAATATCGAGCCTGAAAACCAGACGCTGGCTTCGATCACCTTCCAGAACTATTTCCGTATGTACCCGAAGCTTTCGGGCATGACCGGGACGGCGGCGACCGAGGCGCCGGAATTCTGGGACATTTACAAGATGAACGTCGTCTCGATCCCGACGAACGTTCCGGTTCGGCGCATCGACGAGGACGACCAGTTCTACAAGAATCTGAATGACAAGTTCGGTGCGATCACGCAGGCCATCAAGGAAAAGCAGGCGACCGGCCAGCCTGTACTCGTTGGCACTGTTTCCATCGAGAAATCGGAGCTGCTTTCAGAATATCTGCAGCGCGAGGGGGTTCGCCACGAAGTCCTGAACGCGCGCTATCACGAGCAGGAAGCGCACATCGTGGCCCAGGCCGGTCGCTTGGGTGCCGTCACCATCGCGACCAATATGGCCGGACGCGGCACGGACATTCAGCTCGGCGGCAACTTGGAATTCCGTGTGCAGGACGAGCTTGGCGATATGCCGGCGAGCCCGGAGCGGGAGGCGGCGGAGCAGCGTATCCGTCAGGAGCTGGCAGAAGAAAAACAGCGTGTGCTCGACGCGGGCGGCCTGTTCGTACTGGCGACCGAGCGCCATGAAAGTCGGCGCATCGACAACCAGCTTCGCGGTCGCTCAGGCCGCCAGGGCGACCCGGGGCTCAGCCGCTTCTATCTCAGCCTGGACGACGACCTCCTGCGCATCTTCGGTCCACAGACGATGTTCGCGCGCCTCATGAACAAGAATCTCGAGGATGGCGAAGCGATCGTCAGTCCCTGGATCTCCAAGGCGATCGAGACCGCCCAGAAAAAGGTCGAGGCCCGCAACTACGACATCCGCAAGCAGGTCGTCGAGTATGACGACGTGATGAACGATCAGCGCAAGGTCATCTACGAGCAGCGCGCGGACATCATGGATGCGGAGACCGTTGGCGACGTCGTGGAGGACATGCGCGCCGAAACCGTCAACACCATCGTCGGGGAGGCCTGTCCGCCCAATTCCTACCCCGAGCAGTGGGACATTGCGCAGCTGAAGGCTCGAGTGCAGGACGTTTTCGGCCTCGAGCCGCCGATCGACGACTGGCTCCGGGAAGAGGCGGTCGATCCCGAGCTTCTCGTCGAGCGATTGCGGGCCGAAGCCGATGCGCAGATCACGCAGAAGGTCGCTCAGATCGATCCGGCAAGCTACGTTCAGATCGAGAAGAGCGTCCTTCTTCAAACGCTCGATCACCACTGGAAAGACCATCTCGCGATGCTCGATGCCCTCCGGCAGGTGGTTCATCTGCGCGCTTACGCACAGAAGAAGCCGATCGACGAGTACAAGCACGAGGCGTTCGCGATGTTCGAGCGGATGCTCGGGCAGATCCGGGAAGGCGTCACGCGAACGCTCGCCTGGGCACAGTTCAGCTACGCGGAGCCCGAGCCCGATTTCGCCGGCGTGCCGGACTATATCACGCACCACATCGATCCACTCACCGGCGAAGACGACACGGCCGACATCGACGCGGCGACGGGCAACATCCTCTCGCGCCTTCCTCCGCTCGCATTCCCCCAGCCGGAGATGCCGCAGCAACCAGCGATGGCCGGCGATCTCGCGCTGGACGAGATGCCGAGCGTCAGCCGGAATTCACCCTGTCCGTGCGGCTCGGGGCGGAAGTTCAAGCACTGCCACGGTCAGCTCGCCTGAGCTGACCGTGAGAGGGCAACGGCTTAGGCGTGCTTAAAGCCTTCCTTGTTCATCATCGAGGTGATCTGCGCGTTCTGCTCGGCGGAGAGCTGCTCGTGGAAGCGCGGGAAGATCTCTTCCTCTTCCTCCTGCATGTGCCGCTCGATCATGGTGCGGAAGTCGCGAACGCGCGCCAGCCACTCGGGGCTGTCCTTCGGCATCATCTCGAGCTCATAGAGATACGTCTTCACATAGCCGTGCTCGTCGCCCAGATGGTCGGCGTCATGCACGTAATTGGCTTGGCGAAGCGCCGGGTAGATCACCATCTCTTCCTCGAGCCCGTGCTTGGTCAGCGCATATTTGAGCTTCATCAGCAGCGCCGAGCGCTGGGTGGTCTGGCTGTCGTCGGTGGCTTCGATCTTGTCGAAAATGCCGCGCGTCAGCACGTGCTCAGCCTTGATCGTCTCGAGCCAGTCGCCGGTCGCGCCGCCGCTGGTGAGCTGGATGAACAGCTTGCGACCCGCATTGGCGGCAATCCCCACCGCTGCGCCGGCGACCGCAGCCGCTACAATCACGCCGGTGCTGCCGCTGGCCCAGCCGAAGACGCTCTCACCTGAGCTTCCATTGCTGCCGGCTCCGGACTGGGAATCGCTGTTCGTGGATTTGGACTTGGTTGGCATTATCGGCCTCCTGATCAACTCTGCGTGAAACCTTCGGCAGCTTCAAACTGTTCCGGGCGCGAAGCGGATAGACCGGCGACGGGGGGCTGTGCTCGGCCACATTGCTGCGCCCGAGCTCAAGCGGCGTGATCTCCACGGTCCGGCGCCGAAGGACATGTCAAACCAATGATGTTGGGAATGCCCCGGAAGGACTAGGAAAGCTTGGTGGCTCCGGCGGTAGGATTCGAACCTACGACCAACGGATTAACAGTCCGCTGCGCTACCGCTGCGCCACGCCGGAATGACCAAGCTGCCTTGGGGCAGGCGCGCCTATAGCAGCATGTTTTTCGGATCCGCAAGCATGTGCGTGCGGATTTCAGACGGCGAATTGCTCCATCGTGATCCGCTCGTCGAGAGCATGTTCCGGATCGAAGAGGAGGCTCAGCGCCTGGCTGCGGTCAACTCGAACTTCAACCGTGGCGACATCGCGGACTTCCAGCTGATCGGCGACTGCCGAAACCGGGCGCTTCACCGGATCGAGCACCCGGAACACGATCTTCAAGTCGTCCGGCACCAGCGCACCGCGCCAGCGGCGTGGACGGAAGGGGCTGATCGGCGTCAGCGCAACCAGGTTGGAGCCGAGTGGCAGGATGGGTCCTTGCGCCGAAAGGTTGTATGCCGTCGAACCCGCCGGCGTCGCCACCAGCACGCCATCGCAGACGAGCTCCGGAAGCACGGTTCGCCCGTTGATCGACACCTCGATCCATGCCGTCTGGCGCGTTTCGCGCAGCAGCGAGACCTCGTTGATTGCGGGGTTGGTCAGCCGCTCGCCGCGCACCGTCACCGCCTCCATCCTGAGCGGGGCGACGGAGAAGCGTCTCGCGTTGTTCAAGCGCTCGCGAAGGCCTTCGAGCCGCCATTCGTTCATGAGGAAACCGATCGTGCCGCGGTTCATCCCGAACACCGGGCACACAGTCTCACGATGGAGCATCTCGTGCAGCGTCTGAAGCAGAAATCCGTCGCCTCCAAGCGCGACGATCTGCTGAGCCTCTTCCAAGGCAACGAATTGGTAGCGTTCGCGGAGCAATGCTTCGGCTGCTTGCGCCGCCTCGGTGGGCGAGGCGAGGAGGGCCGTCGGTCTGTCCGCGTTCGCCGTCATCCGCGCTTTGCTAGGGCGGAAGAAGCCGGGCGGCAAGCAGCGCTTGTCCCATGGCGGGCCAGCGTCGGAATGGGCGTTGGCGGTGAGGAATGCGCGGAGTAGAGGCGTTGGTAGAGGCAGCGCATGTCGGATGATGGAATGAAGCGAACGAATAGCGGCGGGCCCGCCCCCCTGTTCGTGCTTTCCTTCCGTCATCGGGACGAGCTGACGCGCATTGCCGAAGCTGCCGGCTGGCAGCCGATTGCTGCCCGGCGATCGCTCAACGCGGAAAGCCGATTCGTTGCCTCGGGTGCCTCCGTTGCGGTGGTCGATGCCCGCGGAGCGCTCGACGAGGGCCACGAAGCCGCGCGGGCGCTCGCCGACACGGTGGAAGCCAATGCCGCCGCCTTGCTGGTGCTCGTCTCGCGGAACGATGGGGTCGCACTTGATCAGTTCCATGCCGATGGTGCAACGCACTTCCTGGTCAGCCCCTTCAGCGATCGCCAGTTCGTCCAGGCGGTGCAGTTTGCAGAGCGTCACGCAGACCGCGTCGGAGGCGGGCAGCGGGAGCGGCGGGCGCAAGGGGCCGACATTGGCAGGCGCGCATCGTGGCGTTGGCAGCCGGGTTCCCCGGACGTCGAGCTCAGTCCGTTGCTGGCCCGCAGGATGGGCCTGGGCGGCGAGGAAGCACGGCGGATCACGCTCATGGAGCTGTTTCGCAAGCTCGATCCCGACGGTCGCCGGGCCGCCCGGGGCGCAGTCGACCGTGTGATCGCAACTGGTCAACCGACCGCCTTCGCTCACGCCGACGGGGCCGGTGCGAGGGTCGCTCATCACCTTCGGATGGAAGGCGAAGCCGGCGGAGTGCTTGGCGTCACCGAAACGATCCAGCCGCGCTTCTCCAGCGCTTTGCCGGCACGCGACCCAATGACCGGGCTTCGCGACGGGCGCGGCCTGCGCGCCTGGGTGCAGGAGCAGCTGAACGGGAAAGCAGGACCAACGCTGCTGCTCCTCGCCGTCAGCCGCTTCGATGCGATCAACGCTGCGTTCGGCCGGGCGACCGGCGACACCGCTCTGCAGGCGGCCGCTCGCCGCATCGAGCGTATCGTTGCCGCCGACGGAAAGAGCCGCTTCGTTGCACGGGTGGCGGGCGCACAGTTCGCGATCGGACTGTCGGCGCCGGCAGGCCTCGACGAAGGTCGCTTCCTTGCTGCGCAATTGGTGGAGGCGCTGGCCAGGCCCTTCATGTGCGGTGACCATGTCATCACGCTTGGCAGCCGTGCGGGCGTCGTCGCGTCCGATGGCGGGGATGATGCGGCGGCTCTGCTGCGCCGCGCAAGTGCCGCCCTTGCGGAGGCGAAGGCAGCCGAAGCAGGGCCGATCCGGGTCCTGGACGTCGAGGCGCAGGGCGAAAGCGCACTCGGCAACAGGCTCGAGATCGACCTCAGAAAGGCACTGGACCAGGACGAGATCGAGATCCTGTTCCAGCCGCAGGTCTCGATTACGAGCGGCCGCATCATTGGCGTGGAGGCGCTTGCCCGGTGGCAGCATCCGGAACTGGGCGAACTTGGAGCGGTCACCTTGTTCAGCGTGGCGGAGCGTTCAGACTATCTCACTCAGCTGTCCGATCACGTGCAGCGCAAAGCAATCACCGCCGCAGCGCGATGGCCTGAAGCGCTCGCCACCCTCCGGCTTTCGGTCAACATCACTGCCGCAGACATCGTGCGGCCAGGGTTCTCCGCGCATTTCCTGGAGCTTGTCGAGGCCAGTGCGTTCGACCGCCGGCGGCTGACGGTGGAGGTAACCGAAAGCGGCCTGATCGAGGACCTGAATGCTGCGGCGCACTTGCTGGCGAGCCTCAGGGAAGGCGGGCTGCGCGTTGCAATCGACGATTTCGGCACCGGTTATTCCAGCCTCGCTTATTTGAAGGCGTTGCCGCTCGACTACCTGAAAATCGACAAGCGTCTGTCGGAGGATATTACCGGTAGCCCACGCGACCGGGTGGTGGTCCGCAGCGTCATCGACATGGCGCGATCGCTCGGCCTTGGAGTTATCGCAGAAGGGGTGGAAACGCAGGAGCAGCTGGACCTGCTGGCAGAAGAGGGATGTACCCTCTACCAAGGCTTCCTATGCTCGCCCCCAGTTGGAGTGAAAGAGCTCGTGAGCCTGGTGGCCGCCAGACCGGGCCGTTAGTCACGAGGGGCCAGGAAATCGCATGGCCGTCCTCGTTCACCGAAGACGAGAAACGGCTACTGTGCTGACCAATTTCCAGGAGTGCCGCTGACGGGAAGGCGCGGCCTGCTAAACGATCGGGCGGCGGCGTTGTCCCCAGAAATCCCGCGGGCCTCGTTCAAGCGGCATCGCCGCTTCCGGGGATCTCGCCTTCTCCAATTGAGCATTCCATTTGCCCAACAGATAGTCGCTGATCGGCGTTGAGAACTGCATTCCGAATTCGTTTTCATTGGACCAGCGTACGATGCCG
>JALYNE010000076.1 GCA_030773375.1 Pseudomonadota bacterium | reverse complement strand
GAACACGATCCTCAAAGCCTATGACGGCCGCTTCAAGGACATCTTCGAGGAAATCTTCCAAAGCGAATTCAAGCCGCAATTCGACGAAGCCAAGATCGAGTATCAGCATCGCCTGATCGACGACATGGTCGCGTCGGCGCTGAAGTGGAGCGGCAAGTTCGTGTGGGCCTGCAAGAATTATGACGGCGACGTTCAGTCCGACCAGGTCGCCCAGGGCTTCGGCTCGCTGGGGCTGATGACCTCCGTGCTGATGACGCCCGACGGCAAGACGATTGAGGCCGAAGCCGCGCACGGCACCGTCACCCGCCACTTCCGCATGCATCAGCAGGGCAAGGCGACGTCGACCAATCCGATCGCCTCGATTTTCGCGTGGACGGGCGGGCTGAAGTTCAGGGGCAAGTTCGACGATACGCCGGAAGTGACTCGTTTCGCCGAAACGCTCGAGCGCGTGTGCGTCGAAACGGTCGAGCAGGGCCAGATGACGAAGGACCTCGCCATCCTCATCGGCCCGGACCAAAGCTGGATGACGACCGAGCAGTTCTTCGAAGCCATCCGCACCAACCTTGAAAAGGCAATGGCGCGACCGGCGTGAAAGCGGGCCGGCCAGAGAAGAGGACCGCCAGGCTCGAGGTCCGCCAGGCCTCGCAGAAGGACGTGGCCGGGATCGTCGCTCTGGTCGATCGCGCTTACGATCGGATGTCCGGCTACAGCCGGGGAATGATCCGCGGCCAGATCAACAACTATCCCGAGGGTCAGTTCGTCGCCCTCTATGAAGGCAAGATCGCCGGATATTGCGCGACCATGCGGCTGGACGAGCGGCTCGCGCTTGCGCCGCACAGCTGGAACGAAATCACCAACGACGGCTTCGGGTCTCGTCACGATCCGACCGGCGACTGGCTCTATGGGTTCGAAATGTGCGTGGACCCGGACCTCCGCGGGGTCCGGATCGGGCAGCGCCTCTACGATGCGCGCAAAGCGCTCGCAGAGCGGCTGGAGCTGAAAGGCATCGTGCTGGGCGGCCGTATGCCCGGCTTTTCGCGCCACCGCAGGAAGGTTGCGGACGCAGAGGATTACCTTGCCCAGGTGCGCGCCGGCAAGATCCGCGATCCGATCATCGGCTTCCAGCTCAGGAACGGATTCGAGCCGGTCGGCCTCCTCAGGGATTACCTGCCGGAAGACCGCGCCTCGCAGGGTTTTGCGGTCCATATGGTCTGGCGCAATCCCTATGTGGATCCAAGCGAACCGGCCAAGTTCCAGGTTCCTCGCGGCGTCGAAAGCGTCCGCATCGCCACCTGCCAGCTCCAGGTGCGCGCCGTCGGGAGCTTCGAAGAGTTCATCCGCAACGTCGAGTATTTCGTAGACGTAGCATCCGATTATCGTTCGGACTTCATCGTGTTTCCCGAACTCTTCACGCTCCAGCTCCTCGCTTTCGAGAAGCGGGAATTGAGCCCGATGGACGCGATCGACCGCTTGACCGAACACACTCCGAAACTCACCGCCGAGCTCTCGCGCATGGCGCTGCGTTACAACGTCAACATCATCGGCGGCTCGCATCCGACGCGTGCCGAGGATGGGGATATCCAGAACGTCGCGTTCGTCTGCCTTCGCGACGGATCGATCCACGCGCAGGAGAAGATCCATCCCACGCCGAACGAGCGTTATTGGTGGAACATCAAGGGCGGGGACAGGATAGACGCCATCCAGACCGACTGCGGCCCGATCGGTGTCCTTATCTGTTACGATTCAGAGTTCCCGGAGCTTGCCCGCCGCCTGGTGGACGAAGGGGCGCGGATCATCTTCGTCCCCTTCTGCACCGACAGCCGGCAGGGCTACCTGCGCGTGCGCTATTGCAGCCAGGCGCGCGCGATCGAGAACCAATGCTACGTCGTCCTGTCCGGCAATGTCGGGAACCTTCCCAACGTAGAGAACATGGACATACAATATGCGCAGAGCTGCATTCTGACCCCCTGCGATTTCCCGTTCGCGCGCGACGGCATCGCGGCAGAAGCGAGCGAGAATGTCGAAACGCTGACCATTTCCGACGTGAACCTCGCCGATCTCACCTGGGCTCGCGCTGAGGGCACCGTCCAGAACCTCGCCGATCGCCGGTTCGATCTTTATCGAATCCACTGGGACAGGCATCGGCGCGGCGAACGTCCCAAACCCGCCATCCCGACGAGCGGTACCCACGCGCCCGGCGGCGGCTGAGGTTGGGGCATCCTGAACTGCTTTTCCACGACACGGCTTTTCCTGCCACGCGACGGGCTTCCCGTTCCTGCGCAAGGGGCGGCTGTCCTAGACTCGTTCCCGGCTGGATCGAATCGGGAACGGGTCCAGTTTACTTTGTTTGCCGTGCTTTCCGAGCCGTCAGGTGATTTCCACCTGACTTGAAAGCACTCTAAGCCTCGGGCGACCTGACATGCTCAGGGCGGATGCCGAAGCCTAGAAAGGCGGCGGGGACACGGCGGAGCATCCTGAAGCGGTCGAGGAGGCGCAGCGGCAGCGGTGGCGCTACACCCCCTCGGGCCGACAATAGCGGGGAGATGATCCGCCTTTGCGCGGCATCCTGGAATGCCTGAACCGCACGGACGGAGAGCATGCGGCGGGCCTGGACTTTCGCGAGGAGCGGGTCGGGGTCACGGCCGCGGCCCAGTGGCCCTGCAAGGATGTTGGCCGCCGCAACGGCATCCTGGATCGCCACGTTGATCCCGACGCCGCCGATTGGGGACATTGCGTGCGCGGCATCGCCGATGACGAGCAGCCCGGGCCGATGCCAGCGTTCGAGCCGGTCGAGGGCGACGGTCAGGAGCTTCACGTCGCGCCAGTCCGTGATCGCCCCGACGCTGTCCGCAACCAGCGGAGCCGTTCGGGCCACATCGGCCCGGAACAGCTCCAGACCCGCGGCCTGCACCTTTTCGGCGTCGCCCTTCGCGAAGACATAGGCACATTGCCAATAGTCGCCGCGATCGATGAGGGCGATGATCCGGCCGGCCGTGAAAAAGCCCGTCGTCTCGTTCTCGGCCGAACGCCCCTTTGGCAGCCTGAACCAGAAGATATCCATCGGAGTGGCCAGTGAACGCAGCCGCAGGCCGGAAGCATCGCGGAGCACCGAACGGCGGCCGTCCGAGGCAAGAACCAGCCTTGCCGCGATTTCGTGAACTTTGCCGTCGTGCAGGTACGAAACTCCGCCCACCCTGCCGCCGGCGCACCAAAGGCCCCTCGCCTCCGCATTCATCACCAGCTCGAAACCGGGATAGGCGCGCGCTTCTTGTGCCACAAAGTCGAGAAACTCCCATTGCGGCATCATCGCGATGAAGTTCCAGCGGGGGTCGTGGCCGGAAAAGTCTGCAACCTGCACGACGGCTTCGCCGACCCGGACCTTCAGATCCCGCACTTTGTCATGCGGCCGCCGCAGCAGCTTCTCGAGGAGGCCCAGTTCCGAAAAGATGCGCAACGTGGAGGGATGGACGGTGTCGCCGCGAAAGTCCCTCAGGAAGTCGGAATGCTTTTCCAGCACCATCGTGCGGACGCCGGCGCGAGCGAACAGAAGGCCCGCGACCAATCCGGCCGGGCCGCCGCCGACGATGCAGAGTTCGGTTTGTTCCCGCGCCATGGCTGACAATCAGTTGAATTCCGGCATAAAGGCAAGATGGCCACCGATTTCTCAACCTCGAGCTTCAGCGACGCATTGGTCATCCTTGGCGCTGCCGGCCTCGTCATTCCGGCCTTTGCCCGCTTCCGCATCAGCCCCGTGATCGGCTTCATCCTGATCGGTCTTTTGGCCGGACCCGGTGGGCTCGGCTCGATGACCGGCCAATTTCCCTGGCTGAACCACGTCACCATCTCGAACCCGGAGGCGATCGAACCTTTCGCAGAATTCGGGATCATTCTGCTGCTGTTCTCGATCGGGCTCGAGCTGTCTTTCCGGAGACTTTGGACGATGCGCCGGCTCGTCTTCGGGGTCGGCGCGGCCGAATTGCTGCTGTCCGCGCTGATCATCGGGGGCGGGCTCCACATACTGGGCCAAGGCCTGAGCGGATCGCTTGCGCTCGGCCTTGCGCTCGCTTTGTCGTCGACGGCGCTAGTGCTGCCGCTGGTGGGCACGGCGAGCCCGGTCGGCCGCTCCGCTCTCGCCATGCTGCTGTTCGAAGATCTGGCGATCGTGCCGATCGTCTTCGCGCTCGGCGCCCTTGCCCCGTACGCGCAGCAGGGCGGCTTCGAGGGGTTAGTGAATACGCTTCTGATCGGCGGTCTCACCGTCGCCGGCATGCTGGTTCTCGGCCGCTTCTTCCTGCCGGGGCTGTTCGCCCAAGCAGCGCGCACAAAAAGCCCGGAGCTGTTCCTGGCCGCAAGCCTGCTGGTCGTCATCGTCGCGAGCCTGGCGACCACCGCTGCGGGGCTGTCACCGGTCATGGGGGCGCTGATCGCCGGGATATTGATTGCGGAAACGGATTACCACAGCGAAGTCGAAGTGATCACTGCTCCATTCCGCGGCCTGGCGCTCGGCATTTTCCTCATCACGGTGGGGATGAGCGTCAATCTCCGTCTGGTGGCCGCAAACTGGGAGACGATCCTTGCCGCTGTGGTTGGCGTGTTGATCGTCAAAGCTGCGGTTACAGGTATTCTGCTTCGGCTCAGCGGTGCGCGCTCGGCGGTCGCGGCCGAAGCAGGCGTGCTGATGGCTTCGCCTTCGGAGACGACCTTGATCGTTCTTGCCGCAGCATCGGCAGCGCAGCTGATCCGCCCCGAGACTGCGGCTTTCTGGCAGGTGGTGACCGCCATCGGGCTTACCATCACGCCGCTCCTCGCAAAGCTCGGCCAAGTCGCAGCGCGTCGTGTGGACCTGCAGGCGAACGTCGAACTGCCGGTGATCGGGCCGGGCGAGAACGCGCCCACTGCTGTCATCATGGGATTTGGCCGCGTCGGTCGGCTTGTCGCCGAGATGCTTAAAGCGCACGGCCGCAGCTACGTGGCCGTGGATTCGAACATCGACACCGTGGCTGCCTGCCGGCGCGAGGGCTTCCCCGTTCTGTTCGGCGACGTCTCGCGCCCCGAGCTGATCGACCGCCTCAACCTCGGACATGCCAGCGCCCTGGTGCTGACGATGGACGATCCCGTTCTTACCGTCCGCCTCACCAAGAAGGTGCGCGCGTGGTGCCCCAACCTGATCATCGTGGCCCGAGCCCGCGACGCGCGGCATGCAGCCGAACTTTACCGCGCCGGAGCGACAGATGCAGTGCCGGAGACGCTTGAATCCTCGCTCCAGCTTTCAGAAGCAGTGCTGGTCGACCTCGGAATGGCGATGGGCCCGGTGATCGCCTCGATCCACGAGAAACGCTCCGAGCTGCGTCAGGAGATCATGGCGCTGGGCGAACTCACCGACGAACCGCCGCTCGGACGCCGCCGCCGCTTGCGCGACGCGCTCAGGCAGCAATAGCCTCATCGGTCAGCACGGATCGGACCGCATCCAGCGCCGCTTGCGCGTTGCTGCCTTCCGGGCCGCCGCCCTGCGCCATGTCGGGGCGACCGCCCCCGCCCTGGCCGCCCAGCGCGGCCACTGCGCGCCGGACGAGATCGACCGCGTTGCGCCGGGCGGTGAGATCGTCCGTCACGCCCACAGCGACACTCGCGCGTCCGTCATTGACCGCCACCAGCGCGACGACACCGGAGCCGACCCGCTTCTTTGCATCGTCGACGAGGCCGCGCAGGCTCTTCGGGTCTAGGCCTTCAATGACCTGACCGATGAAGCCATGGCCGCCAATCTGTTCCGGCCCCGCCGCTTCGGCCGACTTGCCGCCGCCGAGCGCAAGCGCCCTCTTTGCGTCGGCCAGCTCGCGCTCGAGCCTTCGCCGTTCTTCCAGAAGGCTGGCAACGCGCGCCGGCACGTCCTCCGGCGCGGCCTTCAAGGCAGCGGCAGCCTCCTTCAGCCGCTCCTCGCGAGCCGTAAGCCAGACGCGGGCCGCTTCCCCGGTCAGCGCCTCGATGCGGCGGACGCCCGAGGCGACGGCGCTTTCGGAAATGATCTTGAAAAGAGCGATGTCCCCGAGTGCGTTTACATGGGTGCCGCCGCAGAGCTCGACCGAGTAGCTTGCATCGGAGCCGCGGCCCATCGAGAGGACGCGAACTTCGTCACCGTATTTTTCGCCGAACAGCGCCATGGCGCCGGCTGCGATTGCTTCATCCGCGCTCATCAAGCGCGTGGTGACCACGTCGTTCTCGCGAATGTGCCTGTTCACCTCGACTTCGACGGCCTCGATGTCGGCCGCGGTGAGCGGTTTTGGGTGCGAGAAGTCGAAGCGAAGGCGATCGGGGGCGACCAGGCTTCCCTTCTGAGTCACATGACTGCCGAGCCGATGCCGCAGGGCCGCATGGAGGAGGTGCGTTGCCGAATGGTTGGCGCGCACCCGGGCCCGGCGCTCCGCATCAACAAGCAGTTGCACCGCCTCGCCAACCTTCAAGGTGCCCGAACGAACCGTGGCATGATGGGCGTGAAGACGGCCGAGCGGTTTGGACGTGTCGGTGACCTCGGCCTCAAAGCCGCTGTCGTTTCGGATGAGGCCTGCATCGCCCATCTGGCCGCCGCTTTCGCCGTAAAAGGGCGTTTGATTGGTGATCACGATCGCCTGCTCGCCGGCCGAGGCGCTGTCGACACGCCTGCCTTCCCTGACGATCGCCAACACCTGGCCCTCGCCCTCGTGGCCCGCATAGCCGGTAAAGTCGGTCGAGCCGTGCTCTTCGGCAATGTCGAACCAGATGTCGTCGGAGGCCTTCTCCCCGGAGCCTTTCCAGGCCGCGCGCGCTGCCGCCTTCTGCTCCGCCATTGCTGCGTCGAATCCAGCACGGTCGACGCCAAGGCCTTGGGCGCGAAGCGCGTCCTCCGTCAGGTCGTAAGGAAAGCCATAGGTGTCGTAGAGACGAAATGCCACGTCGCCCGGGAGCGTTTCGCCTGCCTTCATTCCCGAGGTGGCCTCGTCGAGGAGGCGCAGTCCGTTGTCCAGCGTCTGGCGGAAGCGAGTCTCTTCCAGCTTCAGAGTCTCTTCGATGAGCGGCTGCGCGCGGACCAGCTCCGGGTAAGCGGCGCCCATTTCGGCGACCAGCGCCGGCACAAGGCGGTGCATCAATGGCTCGCTGGCTCCAAGAATATGCGCGTGCCGCATCGCTCGGCGCATGATGCGGCGAAGAACGTAACCCCTGCCTTCATTCGCCGGCAGCACGCCGTCGGAAATCAGGAAGCCGGACGCGCGGAGGTGATCGGCGATGACCCGATGGCTCGCCTTGCGATCGCCGCCGGCCTGCGTCTTGGTGAACTCGGCGCTCGCGGCGATCAACGCACGAAACGTGTCCGTGTCGTAATTGTCGTGAACGCCTTGCAAAACAGCGGCGATGCGCTCGAGCCCCATGCCGGTGTCGATGGACGGCCTCGGCAGGTCTCTGACGATGGCGTTGTCTTCCTGCTCGTACTGCATGAAGACGAGGTTCCAGATTTCGACGAACCGATCGCCGTCCTCGTCCGGGGAGCCAGGAGGCCCACCCGCGATGTGATCGCCATGGTCGAAGAAGATCTCCGAGCAGGGGCCGCACGGGCCGCTGTCGCCCATCGCCCAGAAATTGTCCTTGGTGGGAATGCGGATGATCCGGCTCTCCGGAAGCCCGGCGATCTTTCGCCACAGCTCGAACGCCTCGTCATCATTATGATAAACGGTCGCAGTGAGGCGGCTCGGATCGATGCCGAACACTTGGGTCAGCAAGGTCCAGGCGTGGAGGATCGCCTGTTCCTTGAAATAATCGCCAAAGGAGAAATTCCCCAGCATCTCGAAGAAGGTGTGGTGCCGGGCGGTGTAGCCGACATTGTCGAGGTCGTTGTGCTTCCCGCCGGCGCGAACGCACTTCTGACTGGACGCCGCAGTCGAATAAGCGCGCTTTTCAAGCCCGGTGAAGACGTTCTTGAACGGCACCATGCCCGCATTGACGAACATCAGCGTCGGATCGTTGTGCGGCACCAACGGCGCGGAAGGCACCACTTGGTGGCCATTGCTCCCGAAATAATCGAGAAAGGAGCGGCGGATGTCGTTGGTGGATGTCATAGCCGCGATGTAAGCGAGGCCACCGAGCCCGGCAAGCTCGGCGGCCTCGCGACGGAGTCCGGGGGCTGGAGCCTAAAGCTGACCCTCGAGCCAGCTCTGGAGCGCGCTCTTGGGGGCCGCGCCGACCTTGGTCGCTGCCGGCTCGCCATTCTTGAACAGGATCATGGTGGGAATGCCGCGAACGCCATATTTGGCCGGCGCATCGGGATTGTCGTCGATGTTGAGCTTCGCAACAGTGACGCGGTCGCCCATTTCCCTGCTGATCTCTTCGAGTGCCGGTGCGATCATCCGGCACGGGCCGCACCATTCCGCCCAGAAGTCGACGAGAACGGGTCCGGAAGCGCCGAGAACATCCTGCTGGAAGCTGTCATCGGTGACGTTTTTGGTGGGCATTCGAATCTCCTGAAGATTGACCCGTCATGTAGGCGCTGCCGCGGCCAGTCTCAACCGTGCCAGTCTCAAGCGTGCCAGTCTCAATTGTCGAGGAACGCGCCGGGCCTGTGCGGAGCAAGCAGGCTGTGCGGCAGCGGATGGAGCACTGGCCCGCTCGTGTAGAGGAGCCCTGCCTCGATCGCACGGCCGGGGAAGATCACTTCAAGCGCCGCCACATAGGCGGCCATCTGTCTGAGGTGCGAGCGCGGGATTGCATCGGCTGTCGAAGGCACCCTGCTTCCCGTCTTGAAATCCACCAGGTGCACGGCGCCGTCGGCTACGAGAAGACGATCGATCGTGCCCGTGATCACGGATCCGTCGGGGGTGACCGCAGCGATTGGTGCTTCGGCAAGCGCTTCGGGGGTGAAGATGGAGGCAAAGTCCCGATGAGCAATGATCGCGCAGGCGTCCTCGATCAGCTTGCGGCGAAGCTGCTGGTCCTCAACCCCTGCCGACCGCTCGAGCCAGGCTTCTGCCCGGGCGGGCCGATCGGCAGGATCGACGCCGGGGAGCCGCTCGAACAGCTGGTGAAGAAGCCTTCCCCGTTCCGCCGCCTGGCGCATCTCCGGGCTGGGTGGCGGATCCGCTACATCGTCCTCGCCGATCGAGGAAGGCGCAAGCGGCCGCGGCGGCCGCGATTCCAGAGGCGCCGGACTGTTCAGCCATTGAGGGAGCCGAATGCGCTGCTCGGTACGGATCGCCGGCACTGCCCGCGCCGGCCTTTCGAGATCCCCGAAGCGGCGCGCACGGCCCCACAAGGGCTCGTCCTGCCATTCGCACCCGAGCGCGGCGATCGAGGCATCCACGGCAGCGAACCAGCTCGCCTGGGGCGGACCGTTTTTGTCGGCGGGACCGAGCGCACCGCCGATATAGAGCCGCTCCTCCGCCCGAGTCATCGCGACATAGAGAAGCCGCCAATGCTCTTCGCGCTCGACCTTGTCCTGCACTTCGACCTGCGACCTTAAAGGCTCGCAAAGTTCGTCCTTGCGGGGGCGGAAAACGGGAATCGTCGGGCCATCCTCGGGAAGTTCTAACTTTGCGGAGCTTGGTCGTGCGCGTCCCGGATCGACGCACGCATCGGCGAGAATCACCACCGGCGACTGCAGGCCTTTCGAACCATGAACGGTCATGACCCGTACCGCATCGAGCGGCGCAGACGGATCCCGGACGATCTCCACGTCGCCGCGCGCGAACCAGTCGAGGAAGCGCTGCAAGGAAGGCGTGGTGCTGGTTTCGAACTCCAGCGCGCTGGCCAGCAGTTCCTCGATCGGGTCGCGAGCTTCGGCGCCCAGCCGCAGGAGAAGCTTGCGGCGCCCGTCGAGCGGGCCCGAAAGGATGGCCTCGAAGAATTGATGCGGAGTCGCATAATCGGCCATCGCAAGGATTGAATGAAGCCCCTGGAGGGTGTCGGCGAGCTGCGGGACGTTTGCCCTGGAGCTGCGGATGTGCGGCCACAGCGCGCCCTGGCGCCGAAAGGCTGCACCGAACAGATCGTCCTGCGACCAGCCGAACAAGGGCGAGACAAGCAGGCTTGCGAGGTTCAGATCGTCGAGCGGCTGCACTGCGAAGCGCGCGGCGGCGAGGAGATCCTGGACTGCGAGCGGAGCAGAAAGGAGCAGCCGGTCGACCCCGGCAACCGGCACCCCTTCGGCATGAAGACGGGCCACGATCAAAGATGCCAGCGCGCCGCGCCGGCGCACCAGGATGAGGATGTCCTCGGGCCGAAGCGGCCGCCCCTTTCCCTCGACATGGAAGGGTTCCTGCAGCCAGCTGCGGATCTGGCGTGCCAGCCGGCTTGCATAGCGGCGGGTGGCGTCGCTGATCCAACCCTCCTCGCCCGCATCGTCGCCGGCGAGCTCGAACTCCTCCGTGTAAGGCTGCCAAACCGTGACGGAACCGGGCCGGCCGGAATGGGCGCTGTCATGCGGGTTTGGGCAACGCGGAAGCCCAAAGGCTTCGTAACCGACATCGGCAATCACATGATCGACCGCCTGGAGGACGGCGGGCGAGGAGCGGAAGCTTCGGTCCATCGAAAGATCGAGGAAAGCCTCGCCGATACCGCGCGCTTCACGCTCGAAATAGGCCCGTGCCAGATCGAAGCTTCTGGGGTCGGTGCCCTGGAACCCAAAGATCGCCTGCTTGTAGTCGCCGACCGTGAAAATGGTTCGATCGCGGGAGGAGGCACCCTCCCCGGCGAAATATTCGAGAGCAAGCGCACGGACGATGTTCCACTGGCGCTCGTTGGTGTCCTGCGCTTCATCGACCAGGATGTGGTCGGTCGACTGGTCGAGTTTGTAGCGCACCCATTCAC
>JALYNE010000075.1 GCA_030773375.1 Pseudomonadota bacterium | reverse complement strand
ACCGCAGCGCGATTGGCGCGCTCCACCCGCCAGCAATTCCGGCCGCGCCGGAGCCGCGAAGAGCTGCGCTCAAGTGGAGGGACGTCGGCCACGACGGGCGAACGCACTGGCCGGGGCGGGAGTTTCGGGCGCGGGGCGCTACGCCCACGCCCTCCAGTCCAGCTGAGCTTGTCCACGGACCGCGCTTCCCTTTAGACCCGTTCCGGGTTCGATTGAACCGGGAACGGGTCCAGTTTCCTCTTGTTTGCCGTGCTTTCCGAGCCGCCAGGTGATTCCACCTGACTTGAAAGCACTCTAGGAGCAGCCCGAAGACGCACAGGGAGTGAGAAGATGAGACTCGACAATTCGGTAGCCGCCGTCGTGACGGGCGCCGCCTCCGGCCTCGGTGAAGCCACGGCCCGTGCCCTCGCGGCGCGCGGCGTGCGCGTCGCCGTGTTCGATCGCGATGCGGAAAAGGGCGAGCGGGTCGCGGCCGAGATCGGCGGGGTGTTCGCCTTGGCAGATGTTACTTCCGATGAAGCGGTGGACGCGGCGTTCGCCCGCGCACGGGAAGCCCACGGCCAGGAGCGGATCCTCGTCAATTGCGCGGGCGTCGCAAATGCAGTGAAGACCGTCGGCCGCGACAAGGCGACCGGTGCGCTCAAGCCCTATCCCATCCACCAGTTCGAGCTTGCCATCCAGATCAACCTCATCGGCACCTTCCGCGTGCTTTCGAAGTCCGCCTTCGGCATGGTCAGCCTCGACCCGCTGGAGGATGGCGAGCGCGGGATCATCATCAACACGGCGTCGGTCGCGGCGCAGGACGGGCAGATCGGCCAGGCGGCTTATGCGGCTTCCAAAGCGGGCGTGCTGGGAATGGCGCTCCCCATCGCCCGCGACCTGATGGGTGAGGGAATTCGAGTGAACACGATCCTTCCGGGCGTCTTCAAGACGCCGATGGTGGCGATGATGCCCCAGAACGTTCAGGACGCGCTTGCTGCGCAGGTGCCGTTCCCCAAGCGCCTGGGCCAGCCGGAAGAATATGCCCGGCTCGCCCTCTTCATGGCGGAGAACAGCTACCTGAACGGGGAATATGTGCGGCTGGACGGCGCGATCCGAATGGCTCCGAGATGACCGATAAGGCCGACTTGAGACCTCTCGGCGCGAGCGGACTTTGGACGCCGCCGCTCATCTTTGGCGGCAACGTCTTCGGCTGGACGGCCGACGAGCCGACCAGCTTCAGCATCCTGGACGCATTCGTTGGCGGTGGCGGCACCATGATAGACACGGCGGACTCCTATTCGGCGTGGGCGCCAGGCAACAAAGGGGGTGAATCGGAGACGGTGATCGGCCATTGGCTGTCGCAGCGGGGGCGGCGGGGCGAAGTGCAGATCGCGACCAAGGTCGGGTTCATGTGCGGGCTCGATGCTGCCAACATCGAGCGGGCGGTGGAAGGATCGCTGCGCCGCCTGCGCACGGACTATATCGATCTTTACTACGCGCACAGGGACGATCTCGACGTGCCTCTCGAGGAGACGCTGTCCGCCTTCGATCGGCTGGTGAAGACGGGCAAGGTCCGTGCGATCGGCGCCTCGCAGATCGAGGCCGATCGGCTGGAGCGGGCGCTGAGCATCAGCGAGGCGAACGGCTGGACCCCGTACAGCGTGCTCCAGACGTGGTACAGCATTCTCGAACGGCCACGCTTCGAGGACGCGCTGGGCCCGCTTGCGAAGCGCCGCGGACTTGGCGTCGCCACCTTTTTCAGCCTCGGCAATGGCTACTTGACGGGCAAGTATCGGAGCCGCGCCGATCTCACCAAGAGCGTCCGGGCTGACCGGGTCGAACCCTATCTTGACGGACGAGGTCCGGAGATCCTTTCCGCCATCGATCGGGTGGCTGAAGAAGCTCGCGCCACTCCCGCCCAAGTCGCCTTGGGCTGGACGGCCGCCCAGCCGGGGGTGACGGCACCGCTCGCCAGCGCGAGCAGCGTTGCTCAGATCGAAGAGCTGCTCGGGTGCCTGCAGTTGAAGCTCACGCCCGACCAGCTCGCACGCCTGGATGCAGCTTCGGCTGGGACGCCTCCAATCGCGTAGAGCCTGATCGGTTGAGGTGGGAGGGCTCAGCGGTTCTTCCGCCTCCGTGAAGCAGGCTCTTCTCAGAGGTCTAGCCCGCCCGCCTCGCGCTCTGTAGCAAGGGTCCGTGGCAGGGGCGCTTCAAGGTATCCGGATTGTCGAACTGGCCGGCCTGGCGCCCGCGCCGTTCGCCGCGATGTTGCTTGCTGATCACGGCGCCGAAGTGATCCGCGTCGAGCGGTCGGGCTACGAGCCGCCCATCCCGCCGAATAAGGACATTCTTCGCCGCTCACGCGCGGAGATCCTGACGCTCGATCTCAAAACCGAAGCAGGCGCGCGCGAAGTGCGCGAGCTCGCCCGCAGCGCCGATGGCCTTATTGAAGGCTTCCGTCCTGGCGTGATGGAACGCCTGGGCCTCGGGCCCGAACCCCTCCTCCAAGACAATCCCCGCTTGGTCTACGGCCGCCTAACGGGCTGGGGCCAGGAGGGGCCGCTCGCCGGCTCGGCGGGTCACGACATCAACTACATCGCCCTTGCCGGCAATCTCCACACCTATGGCCGGTCGAGTGACAAGCCGACGCCGCCGCTAAACGCCGTTGCTGATTTCGCCGGCGGTGGCATGCTCCTTGCCTTTGGCATGTTGGCCGGCATCCTTTCAGCGCGCGCAAACGGAAAGGGCCAGGTGATCGACTGTGCGATGATCGACGGCGCCGCCCTCATTGCTGCGCAGACTTGGTCGCTTCTCGCCGCCGGCCTGTGGCGCGAGGAGAGAGGCGCCAACCTCCTCGACACGGGCGCGGCTTTTTACGACACTTATGAATGCGCAGACGGCAAATATGTCGCCTTGGGTGCGCTTGAGCCGCATTTCTTCGCAATCCTCAAGGAAAAGCTCGGCCTTGCTTCCATGCAGTGGGACGATAGCCTTCGCGATGAGCTTACGGCCACATTCCGCCAGTACCCGCGTGCGCACTGGTGCGCATTGCTCGAGGGCTCCGATGCATGTTTCGCCCCAGTCCTCGATCTTTCGGAAGCGCCCGGCCACCCGCAGCTTGCTTCCCGCGGCACCTTCGCGAATATCGGGGGCGCCATGCAGCCCATGCCGGCCCCGCGTTTTTCAGCCACCCCCGCCCCGTCCCCGCGCACCCAACAGGAGCCCTGATGATGCTCGACACATCCCGCCGCACGGCGTTCGGCGACAGCCACGAGCTCTTCAGGGGAGAAGTCCGGAAGTTCTTCGCGCGCCGGCTCACGCCATTTCTGGAGGAGTGGGAGAGAGCCGGCATCACGCCGCGGGAGTTCTGGAACGAATGCGGCGCTGTTGGCCTGCTCTGCCCGACCATTCCGGAGGATTATGGCGGGCTCGGCCTGGACTTCGGCTACAACGCGGTCATTGACGAGGAGCTGGCTTATGCCGGCTCTACCTCGGGCATGACGCTTCATTCCGACATCGTCGCCGATTATATCGTCGCTTATGGCAGCGAGGAGCAGAAGCGCCACTGGCTGCCGCGCATGGTCTCCGGTGAGACGGTGACGGCAATCGCAATGACGGAGCCCGGCGCGGGATCGGATCTGCAGGGCGTGAAGACCACCGCACGGCGCGAAGGTGGCGAATATGTGATCAACGGCTCCAAGACCTACATCACCAACGGCCAGCATGCGGATCTCACCATCATCGTCGCCAAGACTGATCCGACGGTCGGCGCCCGGGGCACGTCGCTGATCCTGGTGGAAGCCGAGCGTGAGGGCTACGCCAAGGGCCGCAAGCTCGAAAAGATCGGCTTTCATTCCCAGGACACGTCCGAACTCTTCTTCAACGACGTGCGCGTTCCCGTCACGAATCTGCTCGGGGCCGAGGGGCAGGGTTTCGCCTACCTGATGAACCAGCTTCCACAGGAACGGCTGTCGATTGCCTGTTCCGCCCAGGGCGCGGCACAACGGGCGTTCGACGAGGCGGTGGCATTTACCAAAGAGCGCAAGGCCTTCGGTAAAACCGTGTTCGACTTCCAGAACACCAAGTTCACGCTCGCGGACCTGGCCGCCAAGCTTCAGGTCGGCTGGGCGCATCTTGATTGGGCGATCAAGCGCCACATTGCCGGTGAGCTCACTGCGGCCGAAGCATCCGCGGCCAAGCTTTGGCACACTGAGCTTCAGGGCGAAGTCTGCGACCGCGCGCTCCAGCTGCACGGGGGCGCCGGCTACATGAACGAATATCTGATTTCGCGGCTGTGGCGCGACGCCCGCGTCACGCGGATTTTCGGCGGCACCAATGAGATCATGAAGGAAGTGATCAGCCGCTCGATCTGACCGGCTTCACAATGTCGCCGTGCTGACTGGTGAGACGGCGGTTTCCAAGCCTGGCGCTGCTGCTCGGAACGGCGCTTGTCATCAGTGGGTGCGGCGGCGGCGATGCTCGGGAGCCGGTGATCGATGAACAGGAACGGCAACTCGGCGCCGAGCAGCATCCGGTGCTCCTGGCGGAGTTCGGCGGAAGCTACGATGACACGCAGGCCAGGTACGTAGCCGCCACTGGCGAGAAGCTTGCCAGGCAGGCCGGCCTCGAGGGGCAGTGCACCTTCACCCTGGTCAACAGCGATGTGGTGAACGCGTTCGCAGTGCCCGGCTGCTACATCTATATCACCCGAGGTCTCCTCGGCATCGTCAACAGCGAGGATGAAATGGCCTCCGTCCTCGCGCATGAGCTCGGACACATCGTCGGAGACCACAGCGAGCGTCAGCAGAAGCGGTCGTTCCTGCGAGGGCTCGGGGTGCTGGCGGTTGGGCTCATCACAGGATCCGAGCGCCTGACTCAAATCGCTGGGCAAGCCGCAACATATTTCACGCTGCGCTACTCGCGAAAGCAGGAATACCAGTCCGACGATCTCGGCATCCGCTTTCTGCGCCAGGCCGGCTACGATCCCTATGCGGCTGCCGACATGCTGGGCAGCCTTGCCCGCCACGAACAGTTTCTCACCAGCACGGGAGGCCGCGACGAGGCGCGGAGCATCCCCGAGTGGGCGAGGACGCATCCGCTGACCGAGAACAGGATCGAACGTGCGCGAGCCACCGCGGCGAAGACGGGTGTCGGGCCGGATGCGCTCCCGGAGAAGGAGCGGCCGTATCTCACGCAGTTGGATGGGCTCCTCTACGGCGATGATCCACAGCAAGGATTCGTGCTCGGGCGGCGCTTCGCGCATCCGATCATGCGCATTTCGTTCGAGGCGCCGCCCGGCTTCACGCTCACGAACAGCCCCCGAGCGATCTTGATCGACGGGCCGGACGGCATGCGCGGAGAGTTTGCTGGAGGCGAGGTCCCCGAGGGAGGTCTCCAAGCTTATCTGTCGCTCCTCATCCGGCAGGCGCTTGGGGACGCGCCGGCGCAGGTCGGAGTTGCCGAGCAGCGAATGATCAATGGCGTCCCGGCGCTGTTGGTCCCGGTGCGGATCGAGACGCGGGAAGGCCAGGTCGAGGTCTCGCTCGCGGCCTATTCCCAGAACGGCCGCGATGCTTATCACTTCATGATGGTCTCGGCGCCATCACGAAGCGCCGGCGGCGCCATTGGAGCGCTGTTTCAGTCCTTCAGGATGCTCTCCGCGGAGGAAGCAAGGAGCCTCAGGGGGCGGCAGATCTCGGTTGTTGCCGTCGGCTCCGGCGACAAGCTGGAAAGGCTGGCCAGGCGCATGGCCACCGACCATCCGGCGCAGCATTTTCTGATGCTCAACGGACGCGCCGCCGGCCAGCCGCTCAAGGGAGGCGAGCTGGTGAAGCTCATCACCTTCAAAGCTCATTAAGTGGGGAGGGGTCTCGTCGCGGCGGCGACGCGTCAAAGGATGCTGTTTGCCTCTTCGAAGGGCAAGCGCGGACCGCGCGGCCGGTAGGCTGCGGGATCGGCATGGCCGAGCGTCAAGATGAAGTTGGATCGAATGCTCGTTCCGCCGAAAAAAGCCCGATCGACCGCCGCATTGTCGAAGCCCGACATCGGCCCGACATCGAAGCCAAGCGCACGCGCGGCAATGATCAGATAGGCACCCTGCAGGGAGGAATTGCGCAAAGCAGTTTCTTTGATGATCTGCTCGTTGCCGACGAACCAGCTGCGCGCGTCCGTTGCGGGATAGAGCTCTGGAAGCCGTTCGTAAAATTCGAGGTCCATGGCAATGATCGCGGCGGCTGGGGCGGCCCTGATCTTGACCGCATTCGCTGCGGATGCGCAGCCGGCGAGCGTGTTTTTGGAATCCGCGCCGAGGCACCAGATTATACGCGCAGGCATGCAGTTGGCGGAGGTCGGGCCCCACTTCATCACGTCCCAGATTTCGCGAAGCTGCTGGGGACTGACCTCCAGATCCTGGAAACGATTGGCCGTGCGTGCATTCCGGAAGGTGAGGTCCAGGTCCTGTTCGGAAAGTCGACCGCTCATGAAATCTCCTGTCGTGAAGCCTCATCCGGCTCTCAGGCGGCCAGGCAGCGCATCCCTCCATGAGGCGGGCAACAGCCGGTAGCTCAAGGGCGCGGTTGGGGCAATAAAGCCGGCCAGAGGGTAGTGTCTCAGTTTGAATTTCGACGCTGAATCGTTCGCATCTGGCGGCAGCCTCCTATATGCTTAGCGGAAAGCAAGGAGGCGAGATGACGGAAGCGGATTACACGCGAGCTGCGCGAGCCTTTCATCAACAGCATAAGGCACTTCTAGACCGGCTTCTGAGCGCTTCGTTATCCGTGTCAGCGGCAAAGATGGGTAAGGCGCTCCCGGGTCCGGTCTTCGAAGATGTGTTTCGAGAGCACCAAGCGCTGCTCCTTGCAATGCTGGAGATCGGAGAAGGAATGGTGGTTGATGCCTAAAGGTCCACGTGGAGAGAAGCGACCGGCCGATGCCGTTGCGCGCGCCGTCATGATCGGGAAGATCGCAACGGGCGAGATCGAGGACGAGCGCGAAGAGCTGTCCAGCGCCGCCGCTCAGCTCGGTAGCAAGGGCGGGAAGGCGCGGGCTGAGAACATGACGCCGGAGCGGCGGGTGGAGATCGCTCGGAGAGCCGCCGAGAAGCGCTGGGGTAAGTAAATCGTTCGCGGCTCGTTCTGGTCATAGCGCCTCACTTGTCCGCAGAGTGTTCACGGAACCTCACTTTTTCGCTTGGATCTGAGGCCGACTCAGGGTAGTGCAGTCGCATGAGTGACCCTCAGTCCCCAATCTTTCACCTACCTGCGGTCGAAATCTCGCGCCGGCAGGAGCGGTGCGCTGAGATCGATCGGGAGATCGATGGGCTTCGCAAAGAACAGGCAGAACATCAGGAGTGGCTACGCGCGGCTCAGATCATCGCGCCGTCCCTGTTCATCCTCGCGCAGCCGCCGAAGGTGAAGGGCCGCGGACAGGCGGTAGTGCGGAAGGGGCTCCTAACTTGGCCGCACATCATCGAGGAGGCTGTTCGGAACTCGGGCACCGGTATCCGGCAACGAGACCTGCTCGATAGCATTCGGGCAGGCCGCCATGGCAAGCGGCTAAACTCAAGCGAGTCCGGCTACTACAATGCCATTCAGAAGGTGTTGAAGAACAAGAAGAGCGTGATCAAGCGCGGCGAGTGGCTTTTCACGCCTGCGCAGCACGAGGAATACCTCCGCAGGGTCGCAGCAGGGGAGATCGAGGATTACGCGGAAAACGCCGAGTTTGGCTCACCGAGCGCAGCAGAGGCGGTGCGATATACCAAAGCTAATCCCGGAGCGAAGTCGATCGATATCATCAAACACATCTGGGCTGTCCAGAAGGCCAACGGCGAGGCCGTGCAGAGCAAGACCAGCCTTTACAACGTCCTCGCCCGGCTCGTTGAGCAGGAGAAACTGATCAAGGATAGTGAGGGTGGATTCCACCCTCACAAAGAGACTGAGGCGCCAAACGGCGATGCCGCTGGCGCCTCAGAAGAACGAGAGGTTGCCGCCTCTCTATTCGAGAACGTGGTCGGGTTCCCCCGAACACGTTGAACCTTGCCCGTGTGGGGCGCCGACCGGGGGCGGTTCAATCCCCCGGAGGAAGGAGCCAATGATGATCACTACAGGTTGGATCGCCCTGGGGGTTCTCACCCTAATTGCGATCCTGTTAATATAGGATCATCGTCGGCCACGGCGGGAGCTTTCGCTTCCGTCGTGCGCCGCACGTAGCAGAAATTCTCAGCCTCGTCCAGAGTCATCGCATCTCACCGTCTCAGTGGGATCCTATTCACGTGCCCACACTTTATGCTTGATGCTAAGCATAAAGTTCATATGAAATGCATATGAACAAGCTCCCCCTCGCCAAGCGCACTCAGATCCTCGCAATGCTCTGCGAAGGTTCGTCCATGCGGTCAATCAGCCGCGTTGCAGACGTGTCGATCAACACCGTATCCAAGCTGCTGGTCGAAGCCGGGGAAGCCTGTCTCAGCATCCATGACGAAACGGTGCGGAACGTGAAGGCGAGCCGTATCCAGTGTGATGAAATCTGGTCGTTCTGCTATGCCAAAGAGAAAGCCGCTCCGACAGCCAAGGCCGCTCCGGAAGGCGCTGGCGACGTGTGGACTTGGACCGCTCTCGATGCTGAGACGAAGCTGATCGTCTCCTACTTCGTCGGGGACCGCTCCGGCCAGTCCGCTATCGCAATCATGGACGATCTGCGCTCACGCCTCACCAACCGGGTGCAGCTCACCACCGACTCTTACCGCGCTTATTTGGAAGCCGTGGAAGGCGCGTTTGGCGATGATGTGGACTATGCGCAGCTCGTGAAGCTGTACGGTCCCACGAACGCTAATCCTGGCCGCTACAGCCCGCCTGAGTGCATCGGAACGAAGAAGCGCCGCGTCACTGGCAGCCCCGATATCGGCCACGTTTCGACCAGCTATGTCGAGCGCCAGAACCTCACCATGCGCATGTCCATGCGCCGGTTCACGCGGTTGACCAACGCCTTTTCAAAGAAGCTCGACAACCACATTCACGCGCTGGCGCTCTACTTCGCCTTTTACAACTTCTGCCGCATTCATAAGACGCTGAAGGTCACTCCGGCGATGGCCGCCGGCATCACTGACCGGCTTTGGTCCCTAGAGGATATCGTTGCTCGGATTGACGCCGACGCGCCCGCTCCCAAGCCGCGCGGTCCCCATAAAAAACGCGGCTAAATCAACTTATCGAGTCATTTGAATCACTTAGGTGGGATTGCCTAAGCTGCTGATTCTGTTACACTTTATGGCATGGATACGACTTACAACCTGAACGGCGGGTTCAAGCCCACTATCAAGCGTTTTGCCGATCTGGAGGGACCAGATTTCTTTCCCACTCCCGCGTGGGCGACACATGCCCTCATCGAAAACGAGAAGTTCTGCGGCGACATTTGGGAAAGCGCGTGCGGCAACGGCGCTATGTCCGATGTGCTAGAGAAGACCGGGCAGCGGGTAATCAGCTCAGATCTCTTTGATCGAGGCTACGGCGAAACTGGCGTGGACTTTCTCCACACGAACCGCACGTCACCCAACATCGTCACGAACCCGCCTTACAATGCAGCGGAAGGGTTCGTTAAATCGGGACTACATGCGGCCGATCGCAAGTTCGCGCTCTTGCTTCGCTTGGCGTTTTTGGAAGGGGCCAACCGGCAGCGCACGATCTTCACTGACACGCCGCCATCTCGGGTCTGGGTGTTTAGCGAGCGCATTACCTTCTACCCGGCAGGAGCCGTGCAGAAGGGCTCCGGAACCACCGCATATGCATGGTTCGTCTGGGATAAAGATGCTCCGAGTGGAACCGAATTAAAATGGTTTAGGCCAGGCTACAGATCTCGCTTTAGCTAGCTAAGGCCTTTCTTCTTCAGGTACGCTTTCCCGGCATCGGTGATCCTATAGCCGACACCCGGAACGTGCTCCAGCAAGCCGCGCTCGATGAAATTACCATCGGCACTGTGATGTGAGCGGATATTGCGAACCAACTGATACCACATTTGCTCGCCTGCTCGTGTCTGCGACGGTGCGGTATCATCCTTCGAAAGCTTGATCATGTCGGGGATTTCGTCCCTGGCCCGCCTGAAGGAGCAAATCCCATTCGACCGGCCATTTGCAATTCTCGCTACGCAGATCGCAATATCTTCCTCAGTGGCCCTTGCCATCAGTTCCGCCTCTCGTTTCCTAGAGATGAAGGATGGCTCCGTTGCGTCGGGCGAACAAGATGAATCGCACCGACTCTTCATCCATTTTTTGACTGCTAAATTCAAACTGAGACACTACCCGCCAGAGCTATCCGCATCAGTGAACCGCCGCAGGCCATAGCGGGCAGTGCCGGTTTGTTGGAATAATCTTCTACTTGGCCGCTCGTGGGCGGCTTGAATGTTGCTATCAGAGGCGCCCCTCTTGTGCTCGCACCGCTGCAGGCTATTCGCCTTGTTCCCGCTGGACGGCGGAATCGGCATCAGAGAAATTTCACTCCCCGGGACAGTTGATGAGATACGATCTGGCGGTGCTCTATGAGCATCCGAAATGGTTCGAACCGCTTTTTTCTGCGCTGGAGCGGCGCGGCATTGCCTTCGATCCGATCCGGCTGACCGACCACAGCTTCAATCCGGCCTCTTCGGCGATCCCAGCTCCGGTGGTGCTCAGCAGAGTCGCTATGTCGGGTTTCCTGCGCGAGGCTGAGCACGGCATCTTTTATGCGCAGGCGCTTCTGGCGCATTGGGAGGCGCGCGGAGCACGCGTGATCAACGGTGCCGACGTGATTGGCATCGATGCTTCCAAGGCGCGCCAGCTGTCGATCATCTCGGGGCTCGGCTATTCCGTCCCGGAGACGCGGATCGTCCACCGC
>JALYNE010000074.1 GCA_030773375.1 Pseudomonadota bacterium | reverse complement strand
GGTTGTTCACGGCGCGATGCTCGTCGAGCCCACGGAAACGGAGAGCAAAGCCGCGCTCGACCAATTCATCGGTGCGCTCCGGTCGGTTGCGGAGCGCGCGAAGGCCGGCGACCAGTCACTGAAAGCTGCTCCGGTCCATGCGCCGCGCCGCCGGCTGGACGAGACCCTTGCTGCCCGGAGGCCGGTGCTGGTCTACCGCGACCCCGAGCAGGCGCAGGCGGCGGAGTGACCGGGCCGTTCGAGCCCAGCCCCGGGGCTGACGCGCGGCGGGTGGCCCCGCACGTGGCTCGCAATTCGGGCGCGATCGTGGACGTGCTTCGCGGCATCCTTCCCGATGCCGGGCTCGTGCTCGAGGTGGCAAGCGGGAGCGGCGAGCATGCCGTGCATTTCGCGCGGGCCTTTCCGCACATGTCGTGGCAGCCGAGCGATCCCGACCCGCTCGCGCTTCGTTCGATCGAGGCTTGGCGATCGAGCGAGGGTCTGCCGAACCTTCTCGCCCCCGTTGAACTCGATGCGGCGGCGGAGGCTTGGCCCGTAAGTCACGCCGATGCCGTCCTGTGCATCAACATGGTCCACATCAGCCCCTGGGCGGCGACGCAGGGGCTGATGCGAGGCGCACGGCGGCTGCTTGCCGCAGGGGCTCCGCTCTACCTTTACGGCGCCTACAGGCAGCAGGGAGTTCCGACGGCGCCCAGCAACGAAGCCTTCGATCTTTCTCTGAAAGGCCGCAATCCCGAATGGGGCCTCCGCCACCTCGAGGACGTGGCCGGCGAGGCGGAGCGGAACGGCCTCGCGCTCGAAGCTGTCGTTCCTATGCCGGCCAACAACCTCTCCATTATCTTCCGCCGCGTGTAGCCTCGAACACTTCGCGGGAACTGCTCGAGACTTCGAAAATGGGGCCTTCTTGTCCGGTAAAGGCGATTGCGCCTTGCCGGGAACGCGCCGGACCAAGTCCGCCACCACAGCCGATGACTTTAATTCAGACATGTGGCTCGAAGCGCATCAAGCCTCAGGAAGGAAATCGGGTACCGAGAGGTAACGTTCGCCGGTATCGTAGTTGAAGCCGAGGACACGAACGCCTTCCGGAACTTCCTTCAGCTTCTGCGCGATCGCGGCGAGGCTCGCCCCCGAGCTGATGCCCACGAGCATACCCTCTTCGCGCGCGGCGCGGCGGGCATATTCCTTTGCGTCGGCAGGATCGACCAGGATGACCCCGTCGAGGATCTCGGTGTGGAGGTTTCTGGGCACGAAGCCGGCGCCGATTCCCTGGATCGGGTGCGGACCGGGCTGGCCGCCGGAAATAACCGGCGACAGCGTCGGCTCGACGGCGAACACCTGAAGGTTCGGCCATTCCTTCTTGAGCACTTGGCCGCAGGCAGTGATGTGCCCGCCGGTGCCGACGCCGCTGATCAGGATGTCGATTGGCGTGTCGCGGAAATCTGCGAGGATTTCTTGCGCCGTGGTCCGAACGTGGACCTCGAGATTGGCGGGGTTCTCGAACTGCTGCGGCATCCATGAGCCGGGCGTCTGCTCGATCAGCTCCTTGGCGCGCTCGATCGCTCCCTTCATGCCCTTTTCCCGCGGGGTGAGGTCGAAGCTCGCGCCATAAGCGAGCATCAGGCGGCGGCGCTCCAAGCTCATGCTTTCGGGCATGACGAGGATGAGCTTGTGGCCCTTCACCGCTGCGACCATGGCGAGGCCGATGCCGGTATTCCCGGAAGTCGGCTCGATGATCGTGCCGCCGGGCTGGAGCGCGCCGGCGCGCTCGGCGTCTTCGACCATAGCGAGCGCGATCCTGTCTTTGACCGATGCGCCTGGGTTCGAGCGTTCGGACTTGATCCAGACTTCGGCATTGCCGAACAGCCGGGTGACGCGGATATGCGGCGTGTTGCCGATCGTATCGAGGATGTTCGCTGCTTTCATGGCTTTCCTTTCTCGGCTTTGAGATTGAGGCCCGCGACCATCGCAGGCGGTTCCGGATCGGGCGCGCTCTTGCTGGAGGCTTCCGAGAGGATCTTCGGATCCGGGGTGACGAAGCGATCCGCGCGGCGGAGGCTCGGAAACGCCCAGGCGCAGATGCCGGTCACGACGACCGCCAAGGCGCCGCCACCGACCACTGCCACGATCGGGCCGAATGCGGCCCCCGCAAGGCCGGCGCGAAATTCGCCCAGCTCGTTGGAAGCGGAGATGAAGAGGCCCGAGACGGCCGACACTCGGCCGCGCATGGCGTCGGGACTGTGAAGCTGGATGAGCGACGAGCGCACGTAGACGCTTACCATGTCGGCAGCACCAAGCACCGCGAGGCTTGCCAGTGATAACCACATCACCCGTGACGCGCCGAACACCATCGTCGCGACGCCGAACAAAGCCACGCAGGCGAACATCTTCACGCCAACCCGTCGCCGGAGCGGGTGACGGGCGAGCACGAAGGCGGTGAGGGCCGCGCCGACAGCGGGCGCAGCGCGAAGCGCGCCAAGGCCCTCGGCGCCGACGTGAAGAATGTCGCGGGCATAAACCGGCAGCATTGCCGTTGCGCCGCCCAGCAGAACCGCGAAGAGATCCAGGGTGATCGCACCGAGCACGATCTTGTTATCGCGGACATAGGCGAGGCCTTCGATCACCGCCCGGACGGGATGCGATTTGCCCGCCTCCCCAAGCGGAATCGGGCGGATCACGAACATTGCGCCCAAGGCGACGCCGAACAAGCCTGCAGACAAAGCATAGGGGAGCGCAACGCCCAACGCGTAAGCTGCCCCGCCCAGGAGCGGGCCGGCGACCGCCCCTGTCTGCCAGGCAATGGAATTCAGCGCGATTGCGCTGGGAAGCAGCTCTTTGGGCACGATGTTGGGCGCGAACGAAGACAGGGCGGGGCCGGCGAAGACGCGGCCGACGCCCAGCGCTACGGCGACGATGAAAAGCGGCACCAGCGACATCGATCCGGTCCAGACGAGAGCAGCGAGCGAAGCTCCGCAAGCGAGCTCCAGGCTGAGGCTGGCGCGCACGATCCACCGGCGGTCGATCCGGTCGGCGACATAGCCGGCCGCGAGCGTCAACAGGAACAAAGGCAGGAATTGAGCAAGCCCGACCATGCCGAGCCAGAAGGAGGCGCGCTCGATGCTCATCGTCTGGCGGGCGATGTCGTAGACGTGGATGCCGATCACGACGACCAGCATCGTGCTTCCAATGGTGCTCGCCAGCCGCGCGAGCCAGAAGGCGCGGTAGTCCCTGTAATGAAAGGGGGAGGAGCCGGTCATAGAAGCTGGCCCCTAGAGCAGTTCCCGAAAAAGTGGGAACCGGTTTTTTGCGGGAATGAACAGCTGCGGATTGGCCCCCCTGAGCGCTCACCGCTTCAAAGCGGCAACCCGACCAGCCCCATCATGCCAGGCTGACGAAGCTATCCAGAACCCGCTTGCGGCCCGCATGCTCGAAGTCGATTTCCAGCTTGTTGCCTTCGATTTCCGCGACATTGCCGTAACCGAACTTGCTGTGGAAGACGCGCGCGCCGATTGAGATGTCGGAGCGGCCGGGATTTCCGAGGCTGATCGCGCTCGCGCGGGCTTCGATCACGCGCGGCGGATTGCGTTCGAAGCCGCCGCTCGTCGCGGCCCGTTGCCAGCCGGGCCCACGGCCGCTGCCCCGCGACACGTTGGAAAATGGATCCGCCCGCTCCGACCAGTTTGCGCGCCAGAGGCTCTCCCCGCCGCTCATCGTCGTTTGGTGAGTGACGTGCTGGTCCGGAAGCTCGGCCACGAAGCGGGACGGGATCGAGGATGTCCACTGCCCATAGATCCGGCGATTGGCGGCGTGGACGATGTAACATTTGTGCCGGGCGCGGGTGATTGCGACGTAGGCGAGGCGGCGTTCCTCTTCGAGGCTCGTAGTGCCGCCTTCGTCCAGCGCACGTTGCGAGGGGAACACGCCTTCCTCCCAGCCGGCGAGGAAGACGGTCCCGAACTCGAGCCCTTTGGCTGCGTGGATGGTCATGATCGTGACCTTCTCCGCTTCGCGGTCGGCCTCATTGTCCATGACCAGGCTGACATGCTCGAGGAACGAGCCGAGCGTTTCATATTCTTCCATTGCGCGCGTGAGCTCGGTCAGGTTTTCGAGCCGCCCGGCGCTTTCGGCCGAGCGGTCGGCTTGCAGCATCGCCGTGTAGCCGGACTCATCGAGCACCAGCCGTGCCAGTTCCGGATGCGGAAGTTCGCCCAGGCGGGCCCGCCAGCGCGCGAAATCGCCGACAAGGTTGCCAAGCGCGCGCCGCGCCTGAGGCGTCAACTCGTCGGTGTCGAGCATCTGCGCGCCGGCGGACAGGAGCGGCACGCCGGCGGCGCGCGCAAAGCTGTGGATCTTCGCCATCGCCTTGTCGCCCAATCCTCTTTTGGGCGTGTTGACGATCCTCTCGAAGGCGAGGTCGTCCGCCGGCTGTGCGATCAGGCGAAGGTAAGCAAGCGCGTCCCGGATTTCGGCTCGCTCATAGAAGCGAAAGCCGCCGACGATCCGGTAGGGAAGACCGATTGCAATGAAGCGATCTTCGAGCTCGCGCGTCTGGAACTGCGCGCGCACCAGAATCCCCACGTCGTCCAGCCGGCCACCGCGGCGCTGGATCGATTCGATCTCCTCCCCGATCCGGCGCGCTTCCTCCGGGCCGTCCCAGACGCCGATGACGCTCACCTTTTCGCCTTGGTCATGCTCGGTCCACAGCGTCTTGCCGAGCCTACCGGCATTCTGGGCGATGACTCCGGAAGCCGCCGCGAGGATGTGCGGCGTCGATCGGTAGTTCTGCTCGAGGCGGATGACCTTGGCTCCGGGGAAATCCTGTTCGAAGCGCAGGATGTTGGCGACCTCCGCGCCCCGCCAGGAATAGATGGATTGGTCGTCGTCGCCCACGCAGCAGATGTTCTTCCGCTCCTGCGCGAGCAACCGGAGCCAAAGATACTGGCCCTGATTCGTGTCCTGATATTCGTCGACGAGAATATATTTGAAGCGCTGCTGGTAGTGCGTGAGGACGTCCCGATGGGTCTTCAGGATCGTCAGCATGTGAAGGAGGAGATCGCCGAAATCGCAGGCATTGAGCGCCTTCAGCCGCTCCTGGTAAAGAGCGTAAAGCGCCGCACCCTTGCCGTTGGCATAAGCTTCGCTCTCGCCCGCATCCACCTGCGCAGGCGTCCAGCCGCGGTTTTTCCATTTGTCGATCAGCCCACCCAATTGCCGCGCCGGCCAGCGTTTCTCGTCGATGTCGGACGCGGTGATGAGCTGCTTCAGAAGCCTCAGCTGGTCGTCGGTATCGAGGATGGTGAAATTGGATTGCAGGCCGACGAGCTCCGCATGCCGCCGCAGCATCCGCGCGCCGATCGCGTGAAAGGTGCCGAGCCAAGGCATGCCTTCCACGGCATCTCCAACGATGCGGGCGACGCGCTCCTTCATCTCGCGCGCCGCCTTGTTGGTGAAGGTGACGGCGAGGATTTCGGAGGGCCACGCCCGGCGGGTCGCGACCAGATGCGCGAGTCGAGCCGTCAGTGCCGCCGTCTTGCCGGTTCCCGCTCCGGCAAGCACCAGCACCGGCCCTTCTGTCGTCAGCACGGCCTCGCGCTGCGGTTCGTTCAGTCTGCGCAGATAGGCCGGTTCGGCGACGGTGGGGAGAGGCTGAGTCACCTGTGAACAGTTAGGGAACGGCTGCGGCCAAGACAATCTCTATGGCTGGCGCCGAAGCAAAAGGATGTGCGCCTTTCCGAAGCGCCGTTCAGTCTCGATCTCGAACCCAAGAGGCGCATCCGGGCGTTCCCCGGCGGTTTCCAGGCTGAGGAGGCCCCCTGGCACGATCCAGGCGGCATTGCCCACGCGCTTCAGCGCCATTTCAGCAAGGCCGGTGCCATAAGGCGGATCCAGAAAGAGGATGTCGCAGGGCGCTGCAGGGGGTCCGGCATATTCCACCGCTTGCGCCCGGACCTCCGCGCGTGAGGCGGCGCCGAAGCTGGCGATATTCCGCTGGAGCGCGGCAAATGCATTGCGGTCGTTGTCCAGGAAAGTGCAATGCCCCGCTCCGCGCGAAAGTGCTTCCAGGCCGAGGGCACCGGTGCCGGCGAAGAGATCGGCCACTCGGAGGCCTTCGAAGCTGCCGACCCGGCTTTGCAGAATCGAAAAGAGCCCTTCACGCGCGCGGTCGCTGGTGGGCCGGGTGGCGCGCCCTTCCGGCGCAAGCATCGCCCGCCCGCGCCACTCGCCAGCGATGATACGCACTATCGTCTGCCCCCGCGCGGCGGGGAGGGCGGGGCAGAGGGACGGCTGGGCCGGCTTGACCTGGGGACAACTGCTTGGCCGGGCTTCCGGCCGGCGCCGCGGCGGCTCCGTAGCGCGCCCTCCTTTTCCGCTCGTTCTCCCCAGGGTGCTTTTTCTTCTTCGCGTGGTGAGACGCTTTTCGCGGGGCCCTTCGCCAACGCGCTTCTGAAGACCACAAGGTCGTGCTGGCGGACTTCATCCACCGCACCGGCCGGCAGGTCGCCCAGCACGAAAGGCCCATAGGCGACGCGGATCAAGCGGGACACTTGGAGCCCAAGATGTTCGAGCACGCGGCGCACTTCGCGGTTCTTGCCTTCGGTGAGGCGCATCTCGATCCAGGTGTTCCGACCGGTACGGCGTTCCAGATTTGCATCGATCGAGCCGTAACGGATTCCCTCGATCTCCACGCCATGGATCAGTTGTTCGAGCTGATCCTGGCTGACGTCGCCGAAGGCACGGGCGCGATAGGTGCGCTCGACGCCCGAGGATGGAAGCTCGAGCTGGCGCTTCAACTCGCCGTCGGTGGTGAGGAGGAGGAGGCCTTCCGTATTCATGTCCAGACGCCCGACGGGCATAAGCCTGGGAAGGTCCTTCGGCAGCCGATCGTAGATGGTCGGACGCCCTTTTGGATCGTTGGCAGCAGTGAGCAGACCGGCAGGCTTGTTGAATCGGAACAAACGGGCCGGGGCAGGCGCCTTGACGGGCGTCCCGTCCACCGTCACGCCCGTCAGCGAGGTGAGCAGGGTTGCCGGCTTTTCGACCGCCTTGCCGTCAATCGCAATGCGCCCTTCCTCGATCATGCGCTCTATTTCGCGCCGCGAAGCGACCCCCGCGCGGGCGAGCAACTTGGCGATACGCTGGGGCTCGCGAGGATTGCGGGGCCGGGGTGGCAAGGGAGCCTCCGAAGGTTCGCTTCCGGCCATCGGGCCAGGCTGAAAATTATTTGCGCCGAGGCGCGGCTAGGCCGGACACCCAGCGCCGGGTTGCTCGTTGCGGGCAAGATCGACCACCGGGAAAGGCGATGGGCTTAGTAGATGCTGTTTGGCAAACGCGAAAGAACTATCCGGCGCATTGCCATTGTCGAGGACGAGCCCTTGGTCGCCTTCGAAAACGAGCATCTGCTTGGCGAAGCGGGTTACGAGGTGGTCGCGACGGTTGATAATCTCGCCGACGCGGTGCGCGCTATCCAGGAGGAGGAGCTCGATCTCGTGCTCAGCGACATCAAGCTCAGCGGGGAGGGCGACGGCATGGATGTCGCCCGTGCCGCGGCAGCCAAGGGCGTGCCCGTGCTTTTCGTGACGGGAAACTGCCCGATCGAGGCGCAAACGCTCGGGGTCGGCTGTCTCGCCAAACCCTACACCGACAAGATCCTGAAAGCGGCGCTGGATGCGCTGGACGACAAGCTCCAGGGCCGCAAGGTGAAAAAGCTGCCTCCTGGCCTCAGGCTCTACGAGCAGGCCTGAAGAGCGTCCGATCTGCTGGTATTCAACATGCGGCTTCAATCCTGCTGTGAGCCCGTCGGCGCAAGGCCGTTGGAAGCTTTGCAATCGCACCGAACTCGCTAAAGCTCGCGCAGCTGAGTAGACGGAGACTGCGCGTGGAGCAGAAGCTGACGGGATTGCGCCTGCTGAAGGCGGCCTTGAAGAACAAAAAGACGGCGATCATGCTCCTCTTCGGTTTCTCGGCCGGACTTCCTTTCTCGCTGCTCGTGGGAACCCTCAATGCCTGGCTGGGCGAAGCCAAGGTGGATCTCGCCACCATCGGGATCATCTCTTGGATCGGCCTTGCCTATGCCTTCAAGTTTCTGTGGTCGCCGATCCTCGATCGGACCCGCCTGCCGCTGCTTGGGCGGCTCGGCCGGCGGCGCGGATGGCTGATCGTCTGCCAGCTTCTGCTCGGCGCGACGTTCATCCTGCTTTCGCTCACCGACCCCGTATTGGCGATCGGCACCTTCGCGCTGGTCGCCGTGATCGGCGCCTTCGCCTCGGCAACGCAGGATGTGGTGATCGACGCCTGGCGGATTGACGTGGCCGACGAAGTGGCTTCGGTGGAGATACTCTCCTCCGTTTACCAGATGGGTCACCGAACGGCCGCTTTGGTGGGCGGGGCGCTGGCGCTGGTCCTCTCGGAGCGGATCAGCTGGCCAGGGGTCTACGCTGTAATGGGCGTGACGATGCTGCTGATGATCATCGTCACCCTGTTGGCACCTGACACCGCGCGGCCGCCCGCGCAGCTTGGCGAAACGGAGCTTCGCGAGCCGGGTGCGCTGGAACCGCGCGTCCGGGCGATCGCTCTTGCCGTCGTCGGTCTGGGGTGGGCCTGGGCGATCACCACGATCGGGGTGTTCATGTACCGCATCCTGAACGCGGCGCCGGGCGACCCGAACGCGCCCAACGCCACCGACTTCACGCGGGAAGTCGGGCCATGGATCATCGGCGTAACCATTGTCCTGCCGGCGGTGGTGGCCGCCTTCCTGAACGAACTGGAGGCGAGGGGGCGAAAGGTCCTGCAGAGTGCAATTCCGGCGGACAGCGCCTTGGAGCGCGGCGCCGACCACGCCTACACCGCTCTCCTGCTGCCCCTGGCGGATCTTGTCGGCCGGCTCCGTTGGGGTGTAATCCTGGCCCTTGGCATCATCCTGAGCTACCGCCTCTGCGACAGCATCTGGGGCCCGTTCGCTTTCCCTTTCTATCTGACCGAGCTCCAATATAGCCCCGACGAGGTCGCGTTCGCGTCGAAGGTATTCGGCGTGTTCATGACCATCGCCGGCGTTGCCATCGGCGCCTTTCTGTTCGTCACGGTCGGCCGGATGCCCACCTTGATCCTTGGCGCGGTGCTAGCTGCGGCGACGAACCTGCTCTACGCCGATCTCGCGGCCGGGGCGCCGGTTATCGATGCATTTGCGAACACCTTCGGCCTTTACTCCCTTGGCGTCGACCCTCGCATGGTTCGGCTGATGATCGCCATTTCAGGCGAGAATATCGCCGGCGGCCTCGCTGGAGGTGCCTACGTGGCTTATCTCTCCTCCATCGCCAGCAAGAGCTACAGCGCGGTGCAATATGCCTTGCTTTCGTCGCTGACGCTACTGGTCGGCTCATTGGGACGCGGCGCGCTTGGCGAGATGATCGAGGCGCAAGGCTATGTCGCGGTGTTCCGGCTGACGGCGGCTCTTGGGCTGCTTGCCGTGATCTTCTGCTTGCTCGACTGGCTGCGCTCGCTGAGGGAGCAAAGACGGGCAAAGGCCGCGCCCGAGCTCGTGCCGCCCAGCGATGTGGCGCGGGCGATCGAGGGCGACACCGCCGCTTAGGCGGGTGCCTGATCGTTCTTTCGAAGAACTTCGCCGGCGAGATAGAGCGAGCCAAGGATCAAGACGATCGGCGGCTCCGCGCGGTCGGCGTGCCGGCCGATCCAGCCAAGGGCATTTTCGACATTGTCGGCCGGAACGGCGCCGAGCCCGGCATCCCGTGCGGCTGATGCAAGTGCGGCTGGGCTGTGGTGTGCATGGCCTTCCACCGGAACCGGGTGCAGCGTGATGGCACGGTCGCGGAAGGGCTTCAGCACGCCGACCGCGTCCTTGTTCTCGAGCAGCCCGAAGATGATGTGGAACGGCCTGCCTGCCGGGATGTAGGCGCGGAAGAAGTCGGCCACGGCCCGAGCAGCCGCCGGATTATGGCCGCCGTCGAGCCACAGTTCCGACCGGCGCGGTAAAAGGTCGTGGAGCGGCCCTGCGGCAAGCCGCTGCAGGCGCGCCGGCCATTCGGCCCATCCCATTGCCGCACGCAGCGCGGACTCGCCCACTCTGATTGCGTCCTGGTGACGGAGCATGGCGACCGCGAGGGCGGCATTCATCGCCTGATGCGCACCATGAAGCCGCGGCAGGGGGAAGTCGAGCTTGCCCTCCTCATCCCGATAATGGAGCTGTTGCTGGTATGCCGCCGCGTCCCATTTGCCGCCTTTGGGCAGCCAGATGGCGCCGGCATTGGCCGCCGCTTCGCCGATGCGATTGGCGATGCGATCCGGATAATGCTGCGTCACGAGCCGCACGCCCCTTTTGGCGATCCCTGCCTTTTCAGCCGCGATCGCTTCGATACGGCTCCCCAGAAAAGCTTGATGATCCAAGCCCAGCTGCGCGATGCCGCACACGGCGGGCGCCGCGATGACGTTGGTGGCATCGAGGCGCCCGCCCAAACCGACTTCTACTATGCATGCGTCGGCCGGATGGCGCGAGAATGCGAGAAAGGCGGCCGCCGTTGTGATCTCGAAGAAGGTGGCACCAATGCCCTGCGCGGCATCAAGCGTCTCCGTGAGCAAGTCCGCGAGAAGCTCGTCGGAAATCAGCTGACCGGCGAGTCTGATCCGCTCGTTGAAGCGCACGAGGTGAGGGCTGGTATAAACTTGCGTCTTGAGCCCTGCTGCTTCGATCGCCGCGCGGAGGAAAGCGCAGGTCGATCCTTTGCCGTTGGTGCCGGCCACGTGAAAGACGGGCGGCAGGCGCTGTTCCGGGTTGCCAAGGCGGCCCAGCACGGCCGAGACGCGGTCAAGGCCGAGCGTATCGCCGCCTGAAGAAAGCTTCGCGAGTCGATCCAGCTGGCGCTGGACGAGCGGATGGTCAGAGACAGCGTGGTCGGGCATCAGCTTCCTCTCCCCAGCGGGGGAGAGGGCGCACTCACGCAGCCGCTTTCTGCGGAGAGAGGTATGATATCAGC